>DASXLF010000467.1:0-8144 GCA_036496405.1 Steroidobacteraceae bacterium
CGTGGTAGAAGTCATTGCCTTCGCGCGTGCGCTCACCGACGCCGGCAAACACCGACAGGCCCGAGTACTGCTTGGCGATGTTGTTGATGAGCTCGAGCATGTTGACGGTCTTACCGACGCCGGCGCCGCCGAACAGCCCCACCTTGCCGCCCTTGGCGAACGGCACCAGCAGATCGATCACCTTGATGCCGGTGACCAGCAGATCCTGGCCGCCCGCCTGCTCGTCGTAGGAGGGCGCGGGACGGTGAATCGGCAGGTATTCCTTGGTCTGTACCGGGCCGCGATTGTCCTGCGGCGTGCCGAGCACGTCCATGATGCGGCCGAGCGTACCCTCACCCACCGGCACGGAGATCGGCGCGCCGGTGTTTTCGACGCTCAAGCCGCGCTTGAGGCCTTCGGAGGCGCCCATGGCGATGGTGCGCACGATGCCGTCGCCCAGCTGCTGCTGCACTTCCAGCGTCAGATCCACATCCTTGAGCTTGAGCGCTTCATATATGTTCGGCACCGAGCCGCGTGGAAATTCCACATCGATGACCGCGCCGATGATCTGGGTAATCTTTCCTGTCGCCATATTCGCCGTCCTCGTAACTAAACTGCCGCCGCGCCGCCGACGATTTCCGCCAGCTCTTTGGTGATCGCCGCCTGCCGCGCCTTGTTGTAAATCAACTGAAGCTCGCCGATGACTTCGCCGGCGTTATCCGAGGCGCTCTTCATGGCAACCATGCGGGCCGCCATTTCCGAGGCCACCATTTCCACCGAGCCCTGGTATACCTGTGATTCGACATAGCGCGTCAGCAATCCATCGAGAATCGAAGCCGCGTCGGGTTCATAGATGTAATCCCAATGTTCCTGCAGCGCATCGGCGGTGCTGGCCTGCACCGGCAGCAATTGCGTCGCCAGCGGCTTCTGCGTCATGGTATTAACGAACTGAGCATTGACCAGGAACAGCCGGTCGATCGTGCCGTCACGATAGGCATCGAGCATGACCTTGACCGCGCCGATCAGATCCTTGATGAGCGGTCGGTCCCCCAGACCGCTGACACCGCCGAGTATGGGCATGCCGAGGCGGCGGAAGAACGCCAGTCCCTTGCTGCCGAGCACGCACAGGCTGACTGCCGCGCCCTTGGCCTGCCATTCGCGCGCAAGCTGCAGCACCACCTTGAACAGGTTGCTGTTGAGGCCGCCGGCCAGGCCGCGGTCAGTGGAGATGACGATGATGCCGATGGCCTTGGGTTCGCGCTCAATCAGGAACGGATGCCGGTAATCCGGATTGGCCTGATCCAGGTGGCCGATCATATTGCGCATCTTCTCGGCGTACGGGCGCGCCGCACGCATGCGATTCTGGGCGCGGCGCATCTTGCTGGCCGCGACCATCTCCATGGCCTTGGTGATCTTCTGCGTGCTCTTGACGCTGGCGATCTTCGAACGGATTTCCTTGGTGCCGGGCATGGTCAGTGGCTACCGATGTCAGTAGGTACCAGTCGCCAGGAAGTCCTCGCAGATCTTCTTGAGCGATGCCTCGTGCGCCTTGAGTTCCGGCTTGTCATTGATCGCATCGAGCGAGGCGCGGTAGTTGGAGCGTGCGAAATTCTGCAACGAGGCTTCGAATTCCACGATCTTGGTGCGCTCGATCTTGTCCATATAGCCGTTGTTCACCGCGTAGATCGACAGCGCCATCTGCGCCACCGACATGGGCGCATACTGTTTCTGCTTCATGACCTCGGTAACCCGCTGCCCGCGCTCGAGCTGGCGCCGGGTGGCCTCATCGAGATCCGAGGCAAACTGCGAGAACGCGGCCAGTTCGCGATACTGCGCCAGCGCCAGGCGGATGCCGCCACCGAGCTTTTTGATGATATCGGTCTGGGCCGCGCCGCCGACGCGCGACACCGAAATGCCCGCGTTCATGGCCGGGCGTATGCCGGCGTTGAACAGATCGCCCTCGAGAAAGATCTGCCCGTCAGTGATCGAGATCACGTTGGTGGGCACGAACGCGGTGACGTCGCCCGCCTGCGTCTCGATGATCGGCAACCCGGTCAACGATCCGGTCTTGCCCTTGATGCTGCCCTTGCTGCTCTGCTCGACATATTCTTCGTTGACGCGCGCGCTGCGCTCGAGCAGCCGTGAGTGCAAATAGAATACGTCGCCGGGAAACGCTTCGCGGCCCGGTGGCCGGCGCAGCAGCAGGGAAATCTGCCGGTAGGCCACGGCCTGCTTCGACAGGTCGTCATAGATGATCAGCGCATCTTCGCCGCGATCCATGAAGTATTCTCCCATGGTCACGCCGGAGTAGGCCGACAGATACTGCATCGCGGCTGGCATCGAGGCCGAGGCCGCGACCACGATGGTGTGGGCCATGGCGCCATGCTCCTCGAGCTTGCGCACCACGTTGGCGATCGAGGATTGCTTCTGGCCAATGGCGACGTAGATGCACTTAATTCCAGAGCCCTTCTGGTTGATGATCGTGTCGACCGCGAACGCGGTTTTGCCGGTCTGCCGGTCACCGATGATCAGCTCGCGCTGGCCGCGGCCGATCGGCACCATGGCGTCGATGGCCTTGTAGCCGGTCTGCACCGGCTGGCTCACCGATTTGCGATAGATGACACCCGGTGCGACGCGCTCGATGGGCGAGGTCAGTTTGGTGTTGAGCGGTCCCTTACCGTCGATCGGCCGGCCCAGCGCGTCGACCACACGGCCGAGCAGTTCCGGACCCACCGGTACTTCCAGAATGCGGCCCGTGGTCTTGACGGTGTCGCCTTCCTTGATGCTCTTGTAATCGCCGAGCACCACCGAGCCCACCGAGTCCTGCTCGAGGTTCAGCGCCAGGCCGAAGGTGTTGTTGGGGAATTCCAGCATTTCGCCCTGCATCACGTCGGACAGGCCGTGCACGCGGCAGATGCCGTCGGTCACGGACACCACGGTGCCGACGTCGCGCGCTTCGCTGGCGGCTGAGAATTTCTCGATGCGCTGGCGGATGAGGTCGCTGATCTCAGATGCTTTGATGGACATATCGATCCTTAGGTTTCTTAGCCCGCAACCTGCGTAGCAAGCTGCGCCAGGCCGCCCTGCACGCTGCCGTCGATCATCAGATCATCGGCTCGCAATACGGCACCGCCCAGCAACGATGAATCAACTTCTGTATGCAGGCGCACGTCGCGCTCAAAGCGCTTGCGCAGCGCCGCCGTAAAACGCGCACGCTGCTCGGGGGACAATTCCACCGCTGAAGTGAGCGTGACATCGAGCACGCGCTCGTACTCGGAGCGCATCTTCTCGTACAAGCCGGCAATTTCCGGCAGGAAGCTCAGCCTGCGGTTGGCGGCCAGCACCGTCAGCACCTTGCGCAGGTCAGCATCCAGCCCCTCGCCGGCGACGCTGGCGATGAGATCCACCAACTGCTCGGGAGCCACGTGCGGGTTGCCGAACAACGGCTTGACCCGTTCGTCGGCGCTGACCGCGGCGGCCAGTCCCAGGCCCTGCGACCATTGCGGCAGCCGCTTGGCGTCGCGCGCCATGGCGAATACGGCTTTGGCGTAGGGCCGTGCAATGGTGACGCGTTCGGCCATGGCGGCTCAGATCTGCGCTACGAGCTTGTCGAGCAGCTGCGCGTGCGCGCCTGCATCGATTTCGCGTTCGATCAGTTTACCGGCGCCAGCCACGGCCAGTGCCGCGACCTGCCGGCGCAGCTCATCGCGCGCATTCTGCACTTCCAGTGCGATCTGCTGTTCGGCCGAGCTCAGTATCCGCGCTCCTTCGGTGGTAGCGCTGCGCTTGGCAGTCTCGATGATTTCGTTGGCCTGCACATGCGCCTGCTGCTCGATCTGCTGCGCACGGATGCGTGCCTCGCGCACTAGTTCCTCGACCCGCGATTCGGCGGCTGCCAGATCCTTCTGGCCGCGCTCGCCGGCCGCCAGGCCCTCGGCAATCTTGGTCTGCCGTTCGGTCATGGCGCCGGTAATCATCGGCCACACGAACTTCATCGTGAACCAAACCAGCGCGCAGAAGATGATCATCTGCGCAATGATCGTTGCGTTGAGATTCATGGCTTGAGGCCTCCGATGCGCGCGGGCTTCAGCCCGTGTGCGAAATGGCCGCCAGGAACGGATTGGCGAAGGTGAAGAACAATGCGATGCCGACGCCGATCATGGCCACCGCATCCACCAGGCCGGCGACGATGAACATCTTGATCTGCAGCATCGGCACCAGTTCCGGCTGGCGCGCCGCGCCCTCGAGGAACTTGCCGCCCAGCAGGCCGAAGCCGATTGCCGTACCCAGCGCACCCATGCCGATCAGGATTGCAACCGCAACGGCGGTCATGCCCTGAATCTGCGCCACACTTGCCACATTCTCCATGTCGACTCCTTAACTAATGACCGTGTTCATGCGCCAGCGCCAGATAGACGATGGTCAGCATCATGAAAATGAACGCTTGCAGCGTAATGATCAGCAGATGAAAAATTCCCCAGACCATGGTGAGCAGGAACTGCACCAACCACGCAGCGCCGCCACCCACCCCCGTCGGCCAGCCGAACGATAGCGCGAACAGGGCGATGAGAATAAAGATGAGTTCACCGGCATACATGTTGCCGAACAGACGCAGACCGAGCGAAACCGGCTTGGCGATCTCTTCGATGCACTTCAATATGAAGTTGAACCAGGACAGCCAGATGGTGTTGAAGGGGTGAAAGAAGAATTCGTTGGCATAGCCACGCGCACCCTTCATCTTGACGCTGTAGTACTGCACCAGGGCGAACACGCTCAGCGACATGCCGAAGGTGATGTTCAGATCGGTGGTCGGCACGGCCTTGAAGAACTGCAGGCCGGTGGCCCGCTCGCCCACCGAGACAAAATCCACCGGAAACAAGTCGATCGCGTTCATCAGCAGTATCAGGGAGAAAATAGTGATTGCCAGCGGTGCGATCAGGCTGTTTTCGACGTGGAAACTATCCTTGACCTGCTTGTCGACCTCCGCGACCAGCAGTTCGGCAAAACCCTGAAAGCCGCTCGGGGCGAGGCTGGCGCGGCGCTGCGCACTGCGCGCGGCAAAATAGAAGCTGACCACGAACAGCAGCCCTAGCGCCGCTGAGACCAGCAGGCTGTCCAGGTGCAGTGTCCAGAATGGAGAGTTCCCGAATTGCCAGCTCCAGTGACTCAGATGGTGCTGGATGTATTCGTTAACAGATTCCGGCGCATGTGCGGCTTCAGCGACCATCAACGATTCCGATCCTCCATGCCAGCGGCTGCTCGCGGCTCGATGCGCGCTCTAAAGGTGCGCGCCAGCGTCAGCCAATACACTAAAAATGTAGCCACGTAGGTCACAAATAAAGGCGCCGGCGCCAGATTCCTGTGGCGCAGCGCCAATATGAACAACACCACGGTCACCAGCAGCTTCATGGCAGAGCCACGATAGAAGCCGCGCACGACGGCCTGCGGTTCCTTGCCGGCGCTGTTGCGCAAGCCGAACCCCACCTGCACCAGCGTCGCCGCGGCGCCAATCCCACCGCCGATCAGTGCCGAGAGCGAGGAGCGCGTATCCAGTGCCGCATAGCAGATCACCGCACCGCACACGGCCACCGCAGCCTGGCCCGCCACGACCGACAACGCCTGGCGTCGTACGGCCAGGAAGTCGATGCTGGACTGGGATGAGACGACTGCGGCTCCCGGGCAAAGGACGCGCATTATAGGGACGTCGTGTGCCGGCTTCAATGTCCCCCATAGCCGTCGCTAAGCCAATGAATAGTCAGACAAAATGGGTCAATATGCCATCCAATTCATCTAGGCTGTTGTACTTCACGACCAGCCGCCCTTTACCACTCTGGGCATGCTCAATGGCCACCGGCGCGCCCAGCCTTTCACTGAGGTCATCCTGCAGTCGGCGAATGTTGGGATCCACAGCGCCCGGAGGGCTGACCGTGGCCGCGGCGGCCGGCTGACCCATGCGACGCACCAGGGCCTCGGTCTCGCGCACCGACAGGCTCTTGCGCACCACCAGAGTAGCCACCTCGATCTGCGCCCGCCGTTGCGGCAGCCCAAGCAAGGCGCGGGCATGGCCCATCTCCAGCTCGCGCCGGGCCAGACGTTCACAGATCTCCTCGGGCAACTCCAGCAATCGCAGCAGGTTGCTCACCGCGGCGCGGGATCGGCCCACCGCCTCCGCTGCCTGCTGGTGCGTGAGTGCGAATTCGGAAATCAGCCGCTGCAGGGCACTGGCTTCCTCCAGCGGATTCAGGTCCTCGCGCTGGATGTTCTCGATCAGCGCCATGGCGATCGCGGCCTCATCCGCCACGCGGCGTACCACCGCCGGTATGTCGCGCAAGCCGGCCAGCTGGGCGGCGCGCCAGCGCCGTTCGCCGGCGATGATCTCGTAGCGCTGCACACCGCGATCGTCGGCCTCACCGATGGGGCGCACAACGATCGGCTGCACCACACCCTGGGCGCGAATGGATTCAGCCAGCTCGGCCAGGCTTTCCGGGCGCATGTCCAGCCGCGGCTGGTATTGCCCACGTTGCAGCAGATCCAGCGGCAGGCGCGCCAGCTCATCGTCGGCGACGCGCGCGCGCGGCTCGGGTGCCGCGGCGGTACGGCTCTGGCCGAGCAGATCGGCCAGTCCGCGGCCGAGCGTCGGCTTCTTCTGGTTCATGCCCGCATCATAGCCGCATCCCGCAGCTCCTCTTCACGCCGCAGCATCTCCCCGGCCAGTGCCAGGTAAGCCAGGGCGCCGCGCGAGTCCGGATCGTGCGCCAGTGCGCTCTTGCCAAAGCTCGGCGCCTCGGCCAAGCGCACATTGCGCGGAATGACGGTGCGAAACACGCTGCCATCGAAATGCATAAGCAACTGGGCGCTGACTTCGCTGGCGAGATTGTTACGCGGGTCGTACATGGTGCGCAGAATCCCTTCAATCACCAGTTCCGGATTGGCCGCAGCGCGAATCTGGTCGATGGTTGCCACCAGCGCCGACAGGCCCTCGAGCGCATAGTATTCGCACTGCATTGGAATCAGTACGCTGTCGGCTGCCACCAGGGCATTGACTGCCAGCATGTTCAGTGCCGGCGGGCAGTCGATCAGGATCAAATCGTAGTCGCTGCGAATCGGCTCGAGTGCGCGCCGCAGCCGCTGCTCGCGTTGCTCACCGCTCATCAGCAACCGCACCTCGGCCGAGGTCAGATCCTGATTGGTGGGCAATAGCATGAGCGGTGTGGCAGTCGCGCACACGGCCTCGCGCGCCGCGCACTCACCCAGCAGGACTTCGCAGCTACCGCGGGCGATGGCATTTTTATCGATGCCGCAGCCGGCGGTGGCATTGCCCTGGGGATCCATGTCGATCAGCAATACCCGGCGTCGCATGGCGACGAACGACGCCGCCAGATTGACGGCCGTGGTGGTCTTGCCCACGCCCCCTTTTTGATTAGCGACCGCGATCACACGTTTCATGACGCATTTAGTCTAGCCCTTGGCGCAGCGGGACTACAGGTAAACTGCAGTGATGAAGTGGCTCTCCGGAGTACTCATCGCTGGCCGGTGCCTTAGTCCGTTGCGATTACACCGGCCGCGGCGCAAAACTGAGGATGTGCCGTTCGGCGCCTAGCCGTGGGATATGCGCCGGGCGGGATTCGGCCAGGGTCCAGCCGCGCGGCAGCTCGGCCAGTTCATCCTGCGGATAGCGGCCTTTGAGCGCCACCACGCGCGTTGCGGTCCCGCACAGGCCCTGCACGCTGTGGAGCAGGTCGGGCACCGTGGCGTAGGCGCGTGCGATCACGGTGTCGAATGGCGTAGCTGGTGACAGGCTCTCCACCCGCACCTGCAGCGCCGTGACGTTCGATAATTTCAGCTCGCGCACCGCGTGCGTCACGAAGCGGATCTTCTTGGCCACCGAATCGATCAGCGTGAAGCTGCGCTGCGGTTCGAGCACCGCGAGCGGCAGGCCCGGAAATCCGGCGCCGGTACCTACATCGGCGATCAGTCGACCCGACAGTTCCGGCTGCGCGGCCAGACTGTCGAGCAGATGCCCGCTGATCATGGCTTCCCGGGTGGTGATGGCGGTCAGGCTATAGCTGCGGTTCCAGATCGCAAGTTCATCGAGCAATCGCAGCAGTCGCGCCGCCTGCTGCTCATCCAGCCTCACGCCCATCGTCGCCGCATCGTCGATGAGC
>DASXLF010000468.1:0-2456 GCA_036496405.1 Steroidobacteraceae bacterium
TCTAATTGACTCTTTCCATCGCAGGTATTGCGAGAAAACAACTCAATACGAGCCGTTCATATCCGTCGGCAAGGCCGTCTTAACCATCGGTATTCTAGACTTCCGCCCATCCAACGGAGTGGAACCTCTAATGGCGATCGATTCCCAGCCGATCAGCTACAGCATCATCATTCCGGTATTTAACGAGGAAGCCGTGCTGCCGGTACTACTGCGCCGGCTCGACCTGCTCCTTGCCCGGCTTCATGGGTCGTCGGAGGCGATCTTCGTCGACGATGGCAGCAGCGATTCCAGCCCTATCGTGCTGCAAGCATTCGTCAAGCGCGACCCGCGCTTCCGCTATATCGGCCTGTCGCGCAATTTCGGCCACCAAGTCGCCATCACCGCCGGCATGGACGCGGCGCAGGGTAAAGCGATCGTCGTCATGGACGCCGACCTGCAGGACCCGCCCGAAGTCGTAGAGCAACTCATCGCCAAATGGGAGGAAGGTTACGACGTCGTCTATGCGCGCCGCCTGTCGCGTGCCGGCGAAAGCCTGTTCAAGCGCGCCACCGCCCACTTGTTCTACCGGATGCTCGGTCGCATGACCTCGATCGGCATCCCGGCCGACGTCGGCGACTTTCGCCTGATCGACCGCAAGGTGCTCGACGTGCTGCGCCAGATGCCGGAGCGGGACCGCTTCGTGCGCGGCATGATCGCCTGGCTTGGCTTCCGGCAGACCGAAGTGAATTTCCATCGCGTTGAGCGTGCCGCCGGCGAAACAAAATATCCGCTGTTCAAGATGGCGCGGCTCGCCATGAATGCGGCGCTCGGTTTTTCCGACGCGCCTTTGCGGTTGGCGATCTGGTGTGGGCTCCTGGTGTCGTGCCTGGCGCTGCTCTACGGCGGCTGGGTACTGGTGTTGTGGATGAGCAACGACAGCCACCTGGTCGCCGGCTGGTCCTCGACCATCCTTATCGTTTCGCTTTTGTGTGGAATGAACATGCTGATGACCGGCATTGTCGGACTTTATGTCGGCCGCATCCATGCCGAGGTGAAGCACCGCCCGCTCTATGTCGTGCAGAAACGACTAGGCTTTGAGCGTGACCAGGCCGCGCCGGCGCACCCCACGATTCACGCGGTGCACGAATGAGCAAGCCCGCATGAACGAACTTTTCGACGGCTACCGCAGCGGACGGCGGGTTCGATCTGGTTACCGCGATTTGCGTGCTGCACCATGTCGCGCCTGCTGACTGGGCGCATTTGATGAATGAGATGCGGCGCGTGGTGCGGCCGAGGGGCTAATCTGCGTCATTGAACACAATCCGCACAATGCTCTTGCCTTGGGAGGCGAAGCCCGCGCGCCGCGTCGAAGGTGCGTCAAGCAACATTCCGCTCGACGCGCAATACGCCGCTATTGGCACCGCCTAACTACTTCTTTGGCGAATCCAGTCGCTTGTGTACGACCGCCACGTCGTCGCTGTAGACGCGCTGCCAGTCCGGCAGGCGGTCGAGCAGCGCGACCGCCGGCGTGTCTGGCTGAAGCAATGTCGCGTCAAGTTTGTACTCGTCGAGCAGCTTGAGAAAATCGCGCAGGTCGGCCAGCGCCAAAGCTCGATTATAGCGCACGATAAATTGGCCTCCGTACAATTCGGCGCGGCCGTCAATGAAAGTGGGAATGCCGGCGAAGACCAAATAGCCGCCGAACGAATAATCGTTGAGCACGCGTCCCCTCGTGGCGAGACCGGCGCTGGCCACGGCCGCTTCCGGCGTGTTGCGCGGCGCCGGGCGCAGGTTGCTCACCTGCGCCAGCGCAGTCGCCACGATCATTACGCCCAAGACCGCCAGGTTCACGCCGCGCGCCGAACCGGCCGCGCCATCCTCGGCCTGCTTGCCAAACTGCCGCGCCAGCGGCGCCGCCAGATAGAGGGGCGCCAGCGTGGCCAGCAGGTCTGCATTCCGCCCCTGCGCCAGCGCAAAATGTATCAGACCAAGTACCACCAGCGCCCGCACCACCGGCAGCGTCAATCCGCGCGATAGCGCGAACATGCCCGCCAGCAGCAGGAACTCGAACGCGCCGAAATGGCCAAAGTCCTGCGGTCGCCATTCCGCGATCCAATTGAGCGCCTCGCCGAGGCCGAGCGTCTTGAGCGGCATCAGCAGTGGGTCAGGCCCGTATGGCGTCAGGCAGCACGCTGCAACTGCCAAGGCGGTGAACGGCAGCCAGCGGATCAGCACGAGCGGCCATGCGCCGCGCTTCTCGTCCACCAGCGCCTCGATCACGGCCGGCCCAATCAGACCGAGCGCTAATACCACGCTGCCGTGCAGATTGGCCCACAGCACCAGCAGCGGCAACGCCCAATAGGGCGGGGGCGTACGCTGGTCCATACTGTGAACCAGCGCCGCCGCCCAGGCCACCATGACCGGCAGCGTCAACACGTGCGGCCGCGCGAGCAAATGCGGGGCCAATAGCACTATCG
>DASXLF010000469.1:0-3292 GCA_036496405.1 Steroidobacteraceae bacterium
ACCCCAAAGCCGAGCGCCGCGCCCATGCCGCATTGCATCACCGGGGCTACGACCCGTACCTGCCGCTCATCACCGTCCGCCGCCGCTCCGTCTGGCATAGCGAGCCGCTGTTCCCCGGCTATCTGTTCATCCACCTCGACCCGCAGCGCCCGTGGTACCCAATCCGCTGGGCCCCAGGGGTCTACCACCTCCTCACTGTGGCCGGAATGCCACAGCCCTGCGCTGAGGGCGCCGTGGAGGCCGTACAAGCCGCCGAGGCTCTGCGCGCACCCGAACCACCAGCCCGCCCGGCCATCGCCCCAGGCGACGCTGTACGCCTCGCCGCGGGCCCCCTGGCGGGACACCAGGGCCTCGTCCTCTCAGTCCACCGCGATCAGGCTCGCATCGCCGTGATGATGCTCGGCCAACTCCGCAACCTCGCCGTCCCACTCGACGCCTGCGAGCCGCGCGGCGACTAACCGCGCAGCACCACGCAGCAACCGCGCAGCAACCGCGCAGCACCACGCAGGAGACACCAGCATGCCAGGCCTACTCGATCGCGCCGTGGCGAAAATCAAGCAAACCGGCCAGCCAGCCAGCCGCGCCTGGCCCATCGCCGTCGCCTCTCTGCAAAAGGCCCGTGACCTGAAGCCCGGGTCGCTGAAGCCCACGGCGAAGGGCACGGCAAGGGCCAAAATGACACAGAAACAACGGGCTGTAAGCCGATAGTCATGTTAACTATCACCGAGCTGCAACGGCGAGCCGGCCGCATACCAAAGGGCCGGCAGCATACGCCGACCGATCTGCGCGAGATGATCCTCGGCGCACTGCAGGACGCCGGCGGCCGCAAATATCTCGCGCAGCGCGCCATCGATACGCCCGGCCCGTTCCTGGCGCTGCTCGGCAAGATCCTGCCGACCACGGTGGCCAATACTGACGGTTCGCCGATCGCCATGCACCTGCTGGCCGCGCAGATCATCAGCACGCAGATGCAGCTCGAGGCCAAAGCCGAGCCGCAGCCACAACCGTCTGCACAGACAACTGTAGATACAACCTACAGCGTGCTGGACGCGCCGCCGCCGGTCGAGTGACCAGCTCAGGGTGGCAGCGTGGTGCGTAAACGGCTCGGCATCACCATCGAGGACATGATCCGCGAGGTGGAGATGGAGATCGCGCTGCGGCTTCGCGTGTATCCCAAGTGGGTACGCGACAAGAAGCTGCCGCAGGTACTCGCCGACCGCCGCGTCGAGGTCATGGAGGCGGCGCTGGCTCGGCTGAAGGCGGCGCCGACAGAATGACGATCCAGCTAATCACCGGTGATTGCCGGGAGGTGCTGCCGACGCTGCCCGATGCGTCGGTGCAGTGCGTCGTAACTTCGGTTCCGTATTACGGGCTACGCGATTACGGTACGGCGCGGTGGGAAGGCGGCGATGCGACGTGTGGGCATCGCGGCGGGCCCCAGCAATCGGCGGCCTCTACATTGGCGGGCAACGGCCACGGGAATGGCAAGCCGCTGTCGCCTAGCTTGCAAGCTCAGACGACGCCATATCGTTCGGTGTGCGGCAAGTGCGGTGCGCGGCGGGTGGATGCGCAGATCGGCCTGGAGGCCACGCCGGAGTTGTGGATCACCGAGATGGTCGCGGTGTTTCGCGAGCTGCGGAGAGTTCTTCGTGATGATGGCTGTATATTTTGCAATGTGGGCGACAGCTACCAGGACAAGCAACTGCTGATGATGCCGGCGCGGCTGGCCATTGCTCTCCAGCAGGACGGGTGGTGGTTGAGATCGCAACTGCCTTGGCTCAAACGCTCATGCATGCCGGAGAGCGCGAAGGACCGGCCAACATCCGCCATCGAGTATGTGTTCATGCTCACGAAGTCGGCCAGATACTTCTGGGATGCCGGGGCGGTGAAGCGCGTCAGCGCGGCGTCCTCCATAGATCGTCTTGCGCAGGATGTTGCCAGCCAGAAAGGCTCCAATCGAGCAAATGGCGGTCGCAAAACGAACGGTCCCATGCGTGCAACCGGAGGGTCAGCCCGCAACTTCCGCAACAGCGATCTGTTCTTCGATAGCCTGGAGCCGCCCTATGGCCTGATCTGCGACGCGGATGGCATGCCGCTCGCGCTGGATGTAAACCCCGCCGCGTACAGTGGCGCGCACTTTGCAACCTTTAGCCCAAAGCTGATCGAGCCACTAATCCGGGCCGGCACGTCGGAGCGCGGCTGCTGCGCCCAATGCGGCGCACCGTGGGTGCGCACCACAGACAAGACGTTCGTGCCGACGCAAGACCCAATGTCACTGAAGGCTGGCGACAAAGGCATTGCGTTAGGTGGTTGGGAAAGGCCACGCGGGGTGAACGACGCCACCACCACCGGCTGGGCACCGTCGTGCGGATGCGTATCGTTCCGTTGTGTTACGTGCTCTTTCGTGCTAGATACGAACCATGAGAACAGGGAAGCTAGCACAAAACAGATTGTGCCAGACATGCGGGGCGGCGTACAGGCCGTGGGTGCGGCAGAGCCGGTTTTGCAGCCGTCGCTGCTACGAACAGCGGGAGAAGAAGCTAAAGCCAATTCCGTGCCTTCAATGCGGGAAGGTCTTCACGCCGCAGAATTACCGGCAGAAACGATGTTCGGGCCTGTGCGCGCATCGATGGACAGCGGCTCACCGGGCTTCGACGAAGGGCTGGACGATAACCTCAAAGGGTTACAAGCAACTGCTAAGGCCGGACCATCCGAACGCGACAGGCTATGGTTATGTGATGGAGCATCGGCTGGTGATGGAGAAGAAGCTAGGCAGGCTTCTCACCCGGAACGAGGTGGTTCACCACAAGAATGGGAACAAGCTGGACAACCGAGCAGCCAATCTGGAGTTAATGGAAAAGCGCGTTCACGACGCATCGCGAAGGCCAGTCTACATTGTGACATGCCCACATTGCCTGAAGGACTATCCGATGAAAGGCAATGCCCGGACTGTGGATCACGCCTGGAAAGGACAGCTCCCGCTACGTCTCCTTGTGTAGTTTTGGATTGTTTCAGCGGAGCGGGCACCACAGCTCTAGTTGCGGATCGGCTCGGCCGCCACGCCATCGGCATCGACCTAAGCCATGCGTATATGGAGATGACGCGGGAGCGGCTGACGGCAGACTGCCCGCTGTTCACCGACCTGGCGGCACCCGTGCCGGAGCATCCGGTCGAGACCGAGCTTGCCGACCTGTTCAGCTACGCGGCGGATTGATACGAGTTACGTAGCCGTATAACGTGCCGTAGCTACACCCCGATGTACACATACAGGAGTATATACATGCCGTTTGTT
>DASXLF010000470.1:0-2168 GCA_036496405.1 Steroidobacteraceae bacterium
CACCCGAATCGTACAGCGTGTTCCGGTGCGGGTGCACCTGGATGCGAACCAGCCTGAACTGCAGCGCCTCCGGCCAGGCCTTTCGGCAGATGTGACGGTGGCTCTGTCCGAGTGACGACCAAGGCGCCGGCGACGGGATTCAAGCGCTGCCGTGGTCTGCCGTGCTGCCACGGCGGCTGGCATACACCTTGGTGAATTCCGCGCCGAGCAGGAACACCTGCGTGGTGTAGTAAATCCAGAGCAGCAGCAGGAACAGGCCGCCCGCCGCGCCGTAGCGGTTACCGACAAGACCGCTGCCCAGATAGAGCGCGATGAGGTACTCGCCGGCGAGGAACAGCGCCGCGGTGCCGAGCGCGCCGGCGATCACGTCGCCCCACTCCAGCTCGACATCCGGAACGACCTTATAAATCGCCCCGAACAACGCCGCGATCAGCACAAAGGAAATTCCGAAGTTGGCGATCTGCGCCAGCGCCTTGCCGATCGGCAGCACATATTCGATGCGGTCGCCCAGCGCCGTGACCACCGCGTTCATCACCAGCGAAATCAGCAGCAGGAATCCCAGCGCCAGCACCAGGCCCAGGCTCAGCAGGCGTGTACGGATCAATTCCCACAGGCTGAAGCGCGGCTTCGCCTTCCAGAAAGCGTTGAGGGCCGTCTGCATCTCGCCGAACACGCCGGAGGCGGTGACAAGCAGCAGCACCGCGCCAATGAGGTTGGGCCAGAAGCCCTGGCGGTTGACGAGCGTGTTGTGAAGCGCGGCATGCACCAGCTTGGCGCCGTCCGGTCCGACCAGATGCGCGATCTCGCGCCGCAGCGCGCTGGTCGCCGCCTCCCAGCCGAACACCATCCCGGCCACGGCCGCCGCGATGTACAGCACCGGCGCGAACGCGGTGACGATATAGAACGCAATCGCTGCGCCGTAGCTCAGCGCGTTGTCGTCGACAAAGGCTTCAACGCCGCCCTTGAGCAGATTCCAGATTTCGCGAAGCATGGCACTGCATCGTTATCGCCCCCGCGATCACACGTTCGGAATGGATTGCTTCAGCCGCCCGCCGATGCGCACCGGCTCGATGCGCGCCGCCAGCCCTTTGGCGTTCGTTTCCACGAACACGCCGCACAAGGTTGCGGGGCCGTTCGCGGGCGTGAAGCGATTGGTCGGCAGCTTGCGCGTGTAGCGCTGCAGCGGCTCGAATTTCTCCATGCCGATAACCGAGTCGTAGTCGGCGCAGGCGCCGGCGTCGGTCTGGTACGCGGTGCCGCCCGGCAGGATTTGCGCATCGCCAGTCGGCACATGGCTGTGGGTACCGACCACCATGGTGGCGCGTCCATCGCAGAAATGGCCCATCGCCATCTTCTCGCTGGTGGCTTCCGCGTGCATGTCGACCACGATGGCATCGGCCGCTTCGCCTAGCGCGCACGCGGAGAGCTCCGCTTCGACCGCCGCGAAGGGGTCATCGAGCGCGTCCATGAAGACGCGGCCCATGGCGTTGATCACCAGAACGCGCTCGCCCGAACGGGTCTGGTACATGTTCGCGCCGCGGCCGGGCGTGCCCCTGGGATAGTTGATCGGGCGCAGGATGCGGTCCTCGTCGACGATGAAGGAGAGAATTTCCTTCTGGTCCGCCCAATGATTGCCGGTGGTGATGCAGTCCACGCCCGAGGCGAAGAACTCGTTGGCGATGGAACGCGTGAGGCCGAACCCGCCAGCCGCGTTCTCTCCGTTGGCCACCACGAAATCCAGTTGCAGCGACTCCCGAAGCACCGGCACCTGTGCGTTCACCACGTCGCGGCCGGGCCGCCCGATGATGTCGCCGATGAAGAGAATTCTCATGCTTCCGGAAAACGCCTGATGCCTTGTTCGGTTACCAGCATATCGAGCCGCTGGTCATTTGGCTCGCGCGGAATGCGCGGCACTTCCTGGCCGGCGAAGGCAACGCCGACGGCAGTCACTGAGTGGTGGGCCCGGAGGTGCGCCAAAGTGCGGTCATAGTAGCCGCCCCCGTAGCCGAGCCGATAGCCTTCGGCGTCGAAGGCCAGCAGCGGCACCAGCAGGACGGACGGTTCGGCGCGGGGCCAGTCGGTGCGCGGCTCGGGAATGCCGAAGGTGCCCGGGAGCCACGGCTCGTGCGCCACCGGCACATGAAAGATGAGCGGATGCGCTTTGATGT
>DASXLF010000471.1:0-11114 GCA_036496405.1 Steroidobacteraceae bacterium
GGTTCGGGCGTCATCGTCGATGCCGCCGGTCACATCATCACCAACAACCACGTGATCGCCAACGCCGATACCATCATGGTGACCCTGGCAGACGGCCGGGTCACGCGCGCGGTGGTCGTCGGGCGCGATCCGGATACCGACCTGGCCCTGCTGTCCATCAAGCTCAAACAATTGCCGGTCATGCCGCTGGGACGCTCGGACCAGTTGCAGGTGGGCGACGGTGTGCTGGCAATCGGCAATCCGCTGGGACTGTCGCAGACGGTCACGCACGGTATCGTCAGCGCCACCGGCCGCAGTCAGCTCGGGGTGGCGACCTTCGAGGATTTCATCCAGACCGACGCGGCGATCAATGCCGGCAACTCCGGCGGCGCACTGATCAACACGCTGGGCGAATTAATCGGCATCAACACCGCCGTACTGGGCAAGAACAACGGTGGCGACATCAGCGTCGAAGGAATCAGCTTCGCGATTCCGGTGAATCTCGCGCGCGGCGTGATGGATGAGATTCTTGATCACGGACGCGTGATCCGTGGCTGGACCGGCGTGGTGCCGGAGGATGTCGGTGACGAGCAGGCACAACAGCTCGGACTGCCGCGCGGCGGGGTGGTGATCACCAACATGTATCGCAGCAGTCCGGCCGTGGATGCGGGCCTGCGTATCGGCGACGTCATTACCACCGTCGATGGCAAGAGCGTTCACAGCGCCCAGGAAGCTCTGGCACAGATCGCGGCGAAGAAGCCGGGCAGCCGCGTACGGCTGCACGTCATGCGCGGCCACTCCGAACTGGACGCGACCCTGGCGGTGACCGAACGTCCGCGCGCCAGCTGATCCGCTCTAGTTGGGCACGCGCTTGATGCGCGCACCGAGCTGCGCCAGCTTTTCCTCGATGGTCTCGTAGCCGCGATCGATGTGATAGATGCGCTCGATCTCGGTGCGCCCGTCGGCCACCAGTCCCGCCAGTACCAGGCTGGCCGAGGCGCGCAGGTCGGTGGCCATGACCGGAGCGGCCGTCAGCCGGCCGACCCCGTGAATGATTGCGGTATTGCCCTCGAGCCGAATCTCCGCGCCCATACGCCGCATCTCCAGCATGTGCATGAAGCGATTCTCGAAGATGGTTTCCACCACAGTGCCCACGCCGTCGGCGACGGTATCGAGCGCGGCGAATTGCGCCTGCATGTCGGTGGGAAAGGCCGGATAGGGGGCGGTGCGCACATCAACGGCGCGCGGGCGGCGGGCGCGCATGTCGACTTCGACCCAATTGTCACCGCAATCCACCGTCGCTCCGGCCTCGCGCAGCTTCAGGATCACCGCATCCAGGTGTTCGGGGCGGGTATGCTTGATGCGCACGTGCCCCGCGGTGATGGCACCGGCCACCAGATAGGTGCCACCTTCGATACGGTCCGGCAGTACTTCGTACTGCACGCCGTTGAGCCGCTGAACGCCGTCGATCACGATCTGGTCGGTGCCGGCGCCGCGGATTTTCGCGCCCATCGCAATCAGGAAATTCGCCAGATCGACCACCTCGGGCTCGCGCGCCGCATTCTCGAGCACAGTCTGACCTTCCGCCAGGCTGGCCGCCATCATGAGGTTCTCGGTCCCGGTGACCGTGACCGCCTCGAGCACCAGGCGTGCGCCCTTGAGACGCTTGGCACGGGCCCTGATGTAGCCGCCCTCGATGTGAATGTCCGCTCCCATCGCCTGCAGGCCGGCGACATGGATGTTCACCGGCCGGGCGCCGATCGCACAGCCTCCGGGCAGCGACACATCCGCGCGCCCATAGCGTGCCAGCAGCGGACCGAGCACCAGAATCGAGGCGCGCATGGTCTTGACCAGTTCGTAGGGCGCGAAGTACTCGCGGATCGTGCTGGCATCGACTTCGATGCGCATGCGCTCATCGATGGTGACCGTCACCCCCATGCGGCCCAGCAGCTCTATGGTGGTGGTGACGTCCTGCAGGTGCGGCACGTTGCTGATCGTCACCGGACCATCGGCCAGCAGCGCTCCGGCCAGGATGGGCAGCGTGGCATTCTTGGCCCCGGAAATGCGCACCTCGCCCTCGAGCGCGATGCCGCCGGTGATCTGCAGCTTATCCACGCCCGGGTGATTCCTGTTGCCGGCGCACCGCCCATTCCTGGGGCGTGAAAGCCTCGATCGACAGCGCGTGGATTTCGCGTCCCATGCGCTCCCCGAGTGCCCGGTAAACCAACTGATGGCGCGCCAGCGGCCGCAGCCCCGCAAACTCGGGGCCGACCAGACGCGCCGAAAAGTGCGTATTGTCGTCCGAGCGAATCTCAATCTGCGTCTGCGGCAACGCCGCCTGAATCAAGTCCGTTATCTGTTGTGGAGTCATGATGGGTCGTGATCTTAAGGCAATTGCGGCCCGAGGAAGGCGTCATCTACCGCGTCCTAAGGCGCTATCATGCGCGGCGCGAGAACTCTCATGAATGCCTTGGAACACAGCGCCACCAGCGACCAGTCACTGCTGCAGACCGCGCGCCGCACCTTCGATATCGAGGCGGCGGCACTGCAGGCGCTGCGCGAGCGCCTGGATGGGGTGTTCGTGCAGGCATGCCGCCGGTGCCTGGCGTGCAGCGGCCGCATCGTCGTCACCGGCATGGGCAAGTCGGGACATATTGCACATAAGATCGCGGCCACGCTCGCCAGTACCGGCAGCCCGGCGTTCTTCCTGCATCCGGGGGACGCCAGCCATGGCGACCTGGGCATGCTCACGCGCGGGGATTTGCTGCTCGCGTTGTCGAACTCCGGCGAGACCGCGGAAGTGCTGACCCTGCTGCCGCACGTCAAGCGCCTCGGCGTGCCGGTGATCGCGCTCACCGGCAATCCGCTGTCGACGCTCGCGCAGGCAGCCGACGTGCACTTGAATGTCGCCGTGCCGCAGGAGGCGTGCCCACATAACTTGACACCCACCGCCAGCACCACGGCGATGCTGGCCATGGGAGATGCGCTGGCCGTGGCGATGCTGGAGGCGCGCGGATTCTCGAGTGAGGATTTCGCCCGTTCGCATCCCGGCGGCAGTCTCGGCCGGCGCCTGCTGATGCGCGTCGAGGACATCATGCGGCGCGGCGAGAATCTGCCGCGCGTGACGCCCGAGACGCGCTTGTCGGCCGCCCTGCTCGAGATGACGCGCACGGGTCTGGGCCTCACGGCGGTACTCGATGCGCAGCAGCGTGTGCTCGGGGTATTTTCCGATGGCGACCTGCGCCGCGCGCTGGACCGACGAGTCGATGTGCACCAGACCACCATGCGCGAACTCATGACGCCGGGGGGCCGCCGAATTGGCCCCCATGAACTGGCGGCGGCCGCCGCCGCGCTCATGGAAACCCATCGCGTGACCGCATTGCTCGTGACCGACGCCGAGCAGCGCCTGATCGGAGCACTCAACGTCCACGACCTGATGCGCGCGGGTGTGGTTTGAGCAGCGCGCGCTCGGCGCGGCCGCCGGTGAGTTCGCTCGCGGCGATGCGGCTGCTGGCGCTCGATGTCGACGGCGTGCTCACCGACGGGCGCCTGAATTACGGCGCCTCGGGTGAGATGGGCAAGAGCTTTCACGCCCGCGACGGTTATGGCATCAAAGCGGTGCTGGCGGCCGGCATCGAGGTGGCAGTGATTTCCGGGCGGCGCTCGCCCGCGGTACTGCGCCGCTGCAAGGAACTCAGTATCCAGCATGTGCTCACGGGCATCGAGGACAAGGGCGTGGCGCTCGGCCAATTGCTGGCCACCCTCGGCCTGAAATGGTCGCAATGCACGTGCGTGGGCGACGATGAGCCGGACGTGCCCATGCTGCAGCAGGCCGGGCTGGCCGTCGCCGTGGCCGATGCCCATCCGTGCGCGGTGGCCGCCGCGCACCGCCGTACGCAACTGCCCGGCGGCGCCGGCGCAGTGCGCGAGGTGTGCGACTGGCTGCTGAGCGCACGCGCGGGCCGGCGATGATCCTGCGGGTACTGTTCGCGCTGGTGTCGCTGGCGATTCTGGGCGCACTGCTTTATTTCCAGGACTCCGACAGCGGCGGCAGCGATACGGCCGGCAACGATCTGGGTGGCTCGGAGCCGGGCTATGCCGCCGTGGGCGCGCTAATGGTGGAGACCGGTGCGGACGGCATTGCCCTGTATCGCCTGGATGCCGAACGCATCGAACAGCCGCAACCGAAGGGGACCATCTTCCTCACGGGCCCGAAGCTGGACTATCAGCCCGAGGCCGGCAATCAGTGGACCGTGACCGCGCAGCACGGACAAATGCCCGAGGATGCGCGCACCGCCGACCTCGATGGCAACGTGCACGCCGAAGGCTTGCCCGCCGGCAGCGACAGTCCCGTACGCCTCGACACCGATCAGCTGCATCTGGACATGGCGCAGCAACTGGCCACCTCGGCGAGCAATGTGCGGGTGGACTGGGGCGGCAACCGTCTCAGCGGCCGCGGCATGCGCGCCGATCTGAAGAACTACCGCCTGCAGCTGGCCTCCAAGGTGCGTGGTGTATTGCTGCACTGAGGGTAAGGCGCCGGCGCGTGTGGCCCTGCTGCTGACGGCGATGCTGGGCGCCGCGGCCCTGCCCGTGCCGGGCGCCATGGCCGCCGACAGCCCGGCCGGCAGCCCGGCCGACAAGAGCGCCTGCAACGAGCCGCTGTGCTATACCGCCTCGAGACTGGAAGCCGAGCGCAATCGCATCGTCCTGTACGATATCGATATCGTCGATACCACCCGTGGCGTCAGCCATATCAAGGCCGATCGCGCCGAAGCCACCGGGCTCGATATGGGCAGCAGCCAGTGGCTGCTGACCGGCAACGTGCAGGTGTTCATGCCACAGGGCGAGCTGCACGCCGACAAGGCCACGGTGCAGTTCGCGAACAAGCGCATCGCATCGATGACCGCCGAAGGCGCACCGGCGCAGTTTAAGCACCAGCTGGAAAATGGTCAGACCGCCCACGGGCACGCGCGTCTAATTACCTTTGACATGGAGCACGACGATCTGCAATTGAACGGCGACGGCTGGCTTTCCGATGGCTGCAATGAGATCAGCAGCAGCCATATCGCCTACGATCTTGCCAGCCAGCGGGTACGCGCAGACAGCGCTCCCGGCGACGGCACGCAAGTGCGCGGCACCATTCGAACCGGCGCGGCCAGCCAGTGCTCCGCCACGAGTCACCGGCCGTGACGCTGCTGGCGGCGCGTTCGCTGCAGAAGAGTTACCGCTCGCGCACAGTGGTGCGCGATCTGTCGCTGGAGATACGCACTGGCGAAGTGGTCGGGCTGCTGGGACCCAACGGTGCCGGCAAGACCACCGCCTTTTACATGATCGTCGGTCTGGTGCCGGCCGACGGCGGCTCGATCAATTTGGATGAGCGCGACCTTACGGCCCTGAGCATCGATCAGCGCGCGCGCCTGGGGATCGGCTATCTGCCGCAGGAGGCTTCGGTATTCCGCAAACTTTCGGTGGCCGAGAATGTCATGGCCATCCTGGAACTGCGGGCCGAACTGGACCGCGCCGACCGCGAGCAGCGGCTCGAGGAACTGTTGAGCGAGCTGCGCATCGGACACGTGCGCAACACCCGCGGCATGTCCCTGTCCGGTGGCGAGCGCCGCCGGGTGGAGATAGCGCGCGCACTGGCCGCGGAGCCGCGATTCATTCTGCTCGATGAGCCCTTTGCCGGCGTCGATCCGCTGTCGGTGCTGGATATTCAGCGCATCATTCGCGAACTGGCGGCCCGCGGCATCGGCGTGCTCATCACCGACCATAATGTGCGTGAAACCCTTGGCGTCTGTGCCCGCGCCTACATCGTCGATCGTGGGGTGGTGATCGCATCAGGGTCCGCGGAGCAAGTCCTTGCCAACCCCCAAGTCCGTGAGGTGTACTTGGGCCAGTCATTCCGCCTTTGATGCGTTGGAGCGCTGCTGTTAATTGTTATTTTTCATAAACTTACGCGCGACGCGGCGTTCCGGCGAGCGCCATCCATGACGGCTGCAGGCACGTTTCATGCTTAAGCCGTCGCTGCAGCTGCGGCTGGGCCAACAGCTGACCATGACCCCGCAACTGCAGCAGGCCATCCGACTGCTGCAACTGCCCACCATCGAGCTGCAGGCACACATCCGCGAACTGCTCGAATCCAACGTGATGCTCGAGCAGGACGACGATGTCGAAAACGCCACCTATGAGCCGTTGTCGACCACCGAAACGGCTCCCGAAGCAGCCGCACCTCCTGAGGACGCACCGGTGGAAGTTGTGGACGATGGCTGGACCGATCGCTCGGTCGGGCCAGCGGAAAATCCCTGGAGTGGTGGCGATGACGAGCGCCAGCAGGAGTTCGCCGACTCCGCCGGCGAATCGCTGCGCGATCATTTGCTGTGGCAACTGGAGCTGGCGCGCCTGGACGCCAGCGAGCTCGCGATCGGCCGCGCGGTGATCGATGCCATCAATGACGATGGCTATTTGAGCGAAGCGCTCGATGTCATCGGCGCCAGTCTCAAGCCGGAACTGGATCCGAGCGTCGAGGAGGTCGAGCAGGTGCTGCGCGTAGTGCAGTCGCTGGATCCGCCCGGCGTCGGCGCGCGCTCGGTCAGCGAATGCCTGCTGCTACAACTCGAGCAGCTGGTCGTGGATACCCCCGGGCTGGCGCTGGCGAAAGCAATCGCGCGCCATCACCTGGAGCTGCTGGCCGAACGCGAGCTCACCGCCCTGCGGCGCGAGCTGCGGGCCTCGGATGAGGAACTGGCGATCGCCGTGGCTCTGGTGCGCGCGTGCCAGCCGCGCCCAGGCTCGGTGGTCAGCGGCAGCGAGGCCGAGTACGTGGTACCCGATGTGTTCGTGCGCCGCACGCCGCGCGGCTGGTCGGTGGAGATCAATGCAGCGACCCTGCCGCGAGTGCGGCTGAATCAGGGCTACGCCAGCCTTGTGGGACGCAGCAGCAGTCACGCCAGCATGCGCACGCAATTGCAGGAGGCGCGCTGGCTGCTCAAGAGCCTGGAGATCCGCAACGACACCCTCACCAAGGTCGCGCGTTCCATCGTCGAGCGCCAGACGGAGTTTCTCGAGCACGGCGAGGAGCACATGCGGCCGATGATTCTGCGCGACATCGCCGAGGCGATCGACATGCACGAATCAACCGTGTCGCGCGTCACTTCGGGCAAGTACATGCATACGCCGCGCGGCGTGTTCGAGCTGCGCTACTTCTTTTCCAGCCAGGTCGAGGGCAACGATGGGTCCGGCACCTCCTCGACCGCCATTCGCGCCAAAATCCGCAAACTCATCCGCGAGGAGGATTCCACAGCACCACTGAGCGACAGCCGCATAGCCGAGATCCTCTCCGGCGAGGGCATTCCGGTTGCGCGCCGCACGGTCGCAAAATATAGAGAGACGATGGGTCTTGCCCCATCGAACGAACGCCGGCGAGTCAACGGCAAGTGACAGCGTACCGTCACACATGAGGAGATGAGGCCATGCAACTGAGCGTCACCGGGCATCATGTCGAGATCACCGCGGCTCTGCGCAGTTACTGCGAGAAGAAACTCGATCGCATCGTGCGCCACTTCGACCACGTCATTGATACGCACTTTGTGCTGACGGTCGAGAAGCTGCTGCACAAGGCCGAGGCCACGCTGCGGGTACGCGGTGACACCATCCACGCCCTGGCCACCGAGGGCGACATGTACGCGGCGATCGATTCACTGGCCGATAAGCTGGAACGACGGGTACGCAAGCACAAGGAAAAGCTCACCGACCATCATGCCGAGGAAGCGCAGAAAAACGCGCGCTTGTAGCGCGCGCACGCCGCCGGCGCCGCCGCCGGCATTGCGGGCCACCCCCGCGGGGTACGTATGCGCCTGATTTTCCTGAGCGGTCTGTCGGGCTCGGGCAAGAGCGTGGCCCTGCACATGCTCGAGGACCTGGACTTCTACTGCATCGATAACATTCCGGCGGCCCTGTTGCAGAGCTTCATTTCACACACCGTGCGCAGCGGCGCCGCGGTCTACCAGCGTACCGCCGTCGGCATCGATGCCCGCAATCCGGACGCCGACATAGCCACGGTGCCCATGCTGCTCGATGAGCTCAAGCGCAGCGGCATCCGCTGCGAGCTGCTGTTCCTGGTCGCGAGTGATGAGGAACTGCTGCGCCGCTATGCGGAAACGCGGCGCAAGCACCCGCTGAGCCGTCAGGGAGAAAACCTGCACGATGCCATCGCCATGGAGCGCGCGCTGCTCGAACCGGTGGTCAACGCCGCCGATCTGGTGATCGACACTTCACGCATGGGTGTGCACGAACTGCGCGAACTGATCAATCGCCGCGTCGGCACGCGGCCGCGGGATCGCATGTCGATCATGTTCGAGTCGTTCGGTTTCAAGTACGGCATTCCCGGCGATGCCGATTTCGTATTCGACGCCCGCTCGCTGCCCAATCCTTACTGGGAGCCGAGCCTGCGCGCGCTCACCGGCCAGGATGAACCCGTGGTGCGATTCCTGGCAGCCCAGCCCGGCGTGTCGCGATTCATCGAAGATGTCGGCAACTTCATCGAAGCGCGCATCCCCGAGCATCAGGCGGCCAATCGCCGCTATCTGACCGTGGCGATCGGCTGCACCGGTGGCCAGCACCGCTCGGTCTACATCGTCGAGCAGCTCGCGGCGCGCATTGGCCTGCGCTGGCCGCAGGTGGCCTTGCGGCATTCCGCTCTGCCCGACTCCACCCGGGAACTGCGCGCACTGCCGGCACGCTAGCGGCTGGCCCGTCAGCCGCCAGCGCGCTTGGCGGCAAAGCCGCGGCGAATCAGCTCCGCGACCAGGCGGTCGCGGTGCTCGCCTTGAATTTCGATTACGCCGTCCTTGACCGTGCCGCCGCTGCCACAAAAACGCTTGAGTTCGCCCGCCAGCGCCGTGAGCGCCGCATCGGCTAGCGGCAGGCGATCGATGACGGTGACGCTCTTGCCGGCGCGCCCCTGGGTCTGGCGGCTGACACGCACCGCACCGGCCGGGCTTCGCAACGGCTTGCCCTGCGCGCTCTTGCACGCGCATTGCGCCACCGGCCGGCGGCAACCGGCACACATGGGCCCGAGGCCGGTGCTGTAGACGATGTTACTCACAGCCGCTGCTCAGGAGCGCTGCGGTTCGCCTGCGGCCAGCTGCAGCTGCGGCAGCATGGTGGTCGCGGAAAGCGGCGCACCGGTGAGGAAATCCACCACGTCATCGCGCCGCTGCCAGGTATCGCGATAGCCCAGTTCGATCAGGGCGCTGGTAAAGCCCGACTCGAACATCAGATAGCTGGCCAGCAGAGCACCGGCCGCGCCGCGCGCCCCCATGACCCGCAATAGCGCCCGCAGTCCGCGCGGCAGGCTGCTGATGTGCTGCGCGGCAATCAGGCGCAGGTCCGCGCTGGGCGCAATCACCAGGGTCGCGACCTTGTGCAATCCCGGCACCGCGCTGGGGGCGATATCGACCACCTGGTTGAGCCGCTGTATGTGTTCCACATTGGCGTAGATCTGATCCATGAACAGCGTATCGAGCATATAGCCGAACAGCTGTCCGGGCGAGGGCGGCGGACCGCCGCCGCGTGGCCGGGGGCTTACCCCGGTGCCGAGTTCCGAACGCACGCCGATTACCAAGAGTCGGTCGGCCCCCAGATGAATGGCGGGACTCAATGGCCACAGTTGGCGCTGCGCCCCATCGCCATAGTATTCATCGCCCAGCCTGACCGGTTCGAACAGGAACGGGACGCCCAGGCTGGCCATGAGGTGGTCGAGCCCGAGTGGCTCGCGCCGGCCGACACCCTGGATGCGCAGCCACGGCCGCAGATCTTCTGCGGCCTGGAAGAATGCGACCGACGCGGCCGAGCTGTAGCTGGTGGCGCATAGCGCCAGCGCGCGCACGAAGCCGCCGTCGATGCAGCGCTGCAGATTGCGCCAGTCGATCTGCGCGGCCAGCAGCTCGCGCAACGGTGAATTGTCGAACAGCGACGGCGGCGGCGATAACAGCAGTCCGCCGGAAAGCAGCGACAACATCCAGTGCAATCCCGAGCGCAGCATGCTGGGCGCGTCCACGCGGAACACCTGCGCCACGTGAAAGCGCGCCCACACCTGTTCCAGTGCTGCCACGGCGTTTTGCCAGCGGTAGGCACCGACCGCCAGCACGGCAGCGGCGACCGCGCCGGCCGAGGTGCCGACGATGATGGGAAAAGGATTGGCGGCATCGGGCAGCATCTGCGCAATCGCCTTGAGTGCGCCGACCTGATAGGCAGCCCGCGCCCCGCCGCCTGGCAATACCAATCCGACCGTGGATCCAATCGGGGCGCGGCCTCTTGGGAGCTCGGCGACCATCTGCCGAGCATAACGATGCCCGCCTTATGCCGCCCGTGCCTGGGTCTCGCTGTCCGCCCCTAAAGCCGGGTTACCCGCAGAATCTGCATGGAATTGGTGCCACCAGACACGCCTGAGAGTTCGCCCTTGGTGAGGATCACCAGGTCATTGATGTCCACCAGGCCCAATTCCAGCAGGCGCTCAAAGATCGAGCTGTAAATGGCCGTGGTCTCGGTGCTGGTGATGTCGAACGGCACCGCATAGACGCCGCGGTACAGCGTCACTCGCCGCCGCGTGGCTTCGTGGCGCGTGAAGGCATAGATGGGCATGTCGGAGCGGATGCGCGACATCCACAGCGGCGTCATGCCCGACTCGGTGAGAGCGACGATCGCCCGCACCCGCATGTGATTGGCCGTGTACATGACGGCCATCGAGATGGCCTCCTCGGTGTTGCCGAATTCCTCCTCCGCCCGCACCATCACGCGCATGGCGCCCAGTTGATATTTCTCGGCGCCGCGGATCACATCCGCCATGGCCTGCACCGCCTTGACGGGAAAGCGGCCCATGGCGCTCTCGGCCGACAGCATTACCGCATCGGTGCCGTCGAGCACCGCATTGGCGACGTCACTGACCTCGGCGCGCGTGGGCATCGGGCTCTGGATCATCGACTCCATCATCTGCGTGGCGGTGATCACCACCCGGTTGCGCTGCAGGGATTGGCGGATGATGGTCTTCTGCAGGCCGGTCAATTCGGCGTAGCCCATTTCGACGCCGAGATCACCGCGCGCCACCATGACGGCGTCGGTGACCGAAAGTATCC
>DASXLF010000472.1:0-2219 GCA_036496405.1 Steroidobacteraceae bacterium
ATGCTGTCAAGCAGCGCCGCGCCTGGACCCACATCGAGTAAGGAAACCTCCATGTCACTGCATCCCGATACGCTGGCCGCCGCGCCCGCCGCGACCGTGCCGTCCGCCGAGCAAGTGCTGCCGCTGTACGAGGCTCCGCCACAGGTCTCGCAACTGGTGTTCGCCGACAAGGGCCCGCAGGACAGCAACGCCGGAGCCTCGGCATACCCGCTCGGCCCGCATCTGTTCGACGCGGCGATCGCTGCCGCCGGTGGTGGCTATACGGCAGCGACCGGCATCGTGGCCCGCGCCGGCGGGCTGCGCCCGGCGGCTACGCCATTGAGGGCGGCGATCAACCACATCACCGTCTGCGCCACGGCAGCGGACAGCGTGGCGCTGCCGGCCGCTACCGGCGGGCAGATAATCATGGTGATCAACACCGGCGCCGCTGCGGCGCAGGTGTATGCCGCGGTCGGCACTAACGACGTCATCAATGGCTTCTCGGCGGGTGCCGGGGTGCCAATGGCGGCGGCGTCAAAAGAGGCGTTCATCTCGCCCGCCCCGGGCCTCTGGTTCGGCATCCTGTCCGCCTAATCTCTGCCGGGGGCGGGTTTCCTCCCCGTTTCTCTTGGCGTGTGGCCCCGAGCGTATCCCGGCAGACTTCGGGGCACCTTTCGGCTGTAGTTGGACGCCATAATGCCGTAACATTACGGCATGACCGACAATGCGAAGCGGTGTAGCGTTGCTGGATGTTACAACCCTTATATCGCCAGGGGGCTTTGCGATCTCCATTATCGAAGGTGGCGGCGCACTGGCGACCCGGCGGGTGCCGGGCATGAACAACATCACGGCAAGACGGTTGCAGAGCGGCTAGCAATCTATACTCAACGCGGTCCTGGATGCTGGGAATGGCGCGGAGCGCGGGGCAACGGATATGGCTTGCTTGGTGTAGGAGATAGGCCACGCGGCGCACACCGCGTGGCATGGGAAGTAGCCTATGGTCCGATTCCAGTCGGCCTATTTGTCCTACATCGATGTGATAATCGTGGCTGCGTGCGGCCTGAGCATCTTTTTCTCGGCACAGCTGCGGACAACACAGCAGATATGATGGCGAAGGGTAGACATCGCGTTAATCCCAACCCGCTTAGAGGGACAAGACATGCCAATGCGAAACTTACCGATGCTAGGGTTAGGACAATCCGTGCAAGCCCTGCTACTCATACCGATCTCGCGCGGAAGTACGGTGTGACTAAGCAAGTCATCAGCGCAGTCCGTAAGGGCAAGACCTGGAAGCACGTCAAATGACGATCGCGAATGACATCATATTTCTATCGTTACGGAATAGTGGTGTAAATGGTATCGGGCAAACGCCACTAGCCGATGACGTAAACGACTCGTTCGTCATTCTAAACGCTCTGATTGAAGAGCTTAACCTAGAACGCCGTGTTACGGCAAATCGGATTGTCCTCCCGACGTTTCCGGATCTTGTGTCCGATGTATCGTTCTGGTCCCCTTACCGACACGTACTTCTTACGTCCATGGCGGTGCGGCTGCGGCAAATCTACTCGCTGCCCGCCATCGAGCTCGACGTGAAGCTGGCGCTGTCGGCACTACAGGCATTCAACGCCATCAACCAGCAGCAGGTGGCGCCCATCCATGCCGGCGTGCCGGATACCGCGCAGCAGGTGATCTTCCTGGCGCTGCGCATGGCCGGGCGCATCACCGACGCGCAGAGCGTGGCGGACGCCAGCAAGGACGTCGACGACGCATTCTCGCTGCTGGTGATGATGCTGGGACAATGGCAGCGCAAGCGCTGGCTGGTGTGGAATGAGCAGGAGGTGTCGGTGGTATCGACCGGTGCCAATTTCTACACCATCGGCGTCGGGCAGGACTTCGACACGCCGCGCCCGGACAAGATCCATGCCGCCTGGTGCCGGCTGCAGCCGTTCGGCGGGCCCCACCCGGTGGATCTGCGACTTGCCATCATCGAGGCCAAGGAGGACTGGGCCGGCATCACCATCAAGGATCTGCAGTCGATACCGACGGCGGTGTTCTACGACAGCAGTTTCCCGGTGGGGCGGGTGTATTTCTGGCCGGTGCCGAGCGGCGGTCACTACGAGATGCACCTCGTGCTCAAGGCCACGCTGCCGGTGCCGGCGAGCCTCGGCGATTCGCTGGCGCTGCCGCCGGAGTATCTCGACGCGGTGGTGAACAACCTGACGGTGCGTATTGCGCTGGCG
>DASXLF010000473.1:0-3917 GCA_036496405.1 Steroidobacteraceae bacterium
CTACCAATCCTGCGTGACCGCGCAAGACTTGAACACCAACCCGTGGGCCAACGGATCCGGCGACGACTGCACGTGGACGGTACTCAATTCCACCGCCAGCGACATGGAAGTGCAGGGGACCGGATGCCAGCTCGGCAGTGACTACGGCATGACGGCACAGATCCACGGGCAGATCCATATTGTGGATCCGCAGGACGGCACCGGCCTCATGACCATTACCCTCAGTGGTAACGGTCAATCAGCGACCGGTCAGGCCTCCTATACCGGCAAGTGGATTGGGTCCAGCTGCCCCACACACTAAGGTCCGTTCAGGGGAGCTTGTACTCGCCGCTCCAGTCAGACCAGCCGGCGCCGGTGTCGCCGATGAAATTGCCCTGGAATTTCTGGTCGCCGGTTATGCCTTTGTACTTGCCGGTGCCGCCGACAAAGCGCTCCGTTCCTGGACAGGTGGGCATCGCACCCGCGCAATTCCAGTCGACAAAAATCTTGTCGCCATCGGCATCGGTGACAATGCAGGTTCCCTTGGCGGCCGCGTGCCCTTTGTTGACGTCGTTGAAGAGCGTGCAATCGACACGGGCTTTGTGCATGAAGCCTTTGCCCTCATTGTTGAACATGACTCCCGGCAGGACCCCGACGTAGATCGTCCGGTCGTCGCCCAGTTTCTGGACTTGCCCGGTGAAGGTCCAGCCGTAGTGGCCGGAGTATTTGCCGCTCTTGGGTAGATCGGCCGATGAGACACAGACGCTGAACAACGTTGCAGCGACAGTCAGTGCGTAGAGGACGGAATGTTCGCGATTCATGGTAGACGGTCCCTTATGATTAATTATTGCGGTTGCCACTTGAGACTTCCTGTCTGGCGCCGGCGATGGGCTTACGGCCATCCTGTGCCGTCGCTCGAGTTGGTTTTGAAGTCGTGAGCACGGTACCAGCAGTGTTCGAAGTGTCAAGGCACTCGACGTGTCTGGCGGGGTCTGTCAATCGGCAATGGCGCGACTGGCCCGTATCGCCTCGTACTGCCGGCCCATGGCCACCGCGACCCAGCCCCACAGCGCGCACACCGCGACCCCTAATCCGACCGCGCCGAGGAGGCCGAATCCGGCGGCGCGCAGCCCGGTCTGCACCCAGGCGGCAGTGACATCGCCGAAACGATACACCACCGTGTCGATGACGTTTTTCGCCTTGTACTTGCTCTGCTGGTCGACCACGGTGAACAGCACCTCACGACTGGGACGGGCGATGGCATATTGAGAGATGCGCTGCAGCGCCCGCGTGGCCTGCACCATGAACAAGGTGGGCGCGCCGAGCAGTCCCAGGCACGCCGCCAGCATGACGACGGGACTGAGGATCAGACCGGCGGTGACGCCATAGCGCTGCCAGGTGCGTCCCAGGCCGAAGATCAGGATCGCGGCGGAACAGATATTGACCAGCAGATCGATATCGGCGAAGGCAATCGTGCGGCTGGCAACCGCGGGAAAAGCCTTGGCGACGAGATCGGTCTGGAGAAAATAGACCACGGTGGCGATCCACGTCATGAGCAGCATGAAGGTCGCCTGCTTGGCCAGATACGAGGAGCGGAACAGCAGCGCAAAGCCGTGCAGCGGGTTTCCGGGGAGGGTGTGATCGAGCGTGGTTTGCTGCGCCTCGGTATCCAGGCGGCGCAGCCTGGCCTTCTCCCGCATCAGTGCATACAGCAGCAGTATCACCACCAGGAAGCCGGCGGCCGCCGTCAGCAGCAATCCGCCGACGCCGATGCGTGTGGCCAGCGAGGTGGTGATGATCGGTCCGGCGATCGCGCCCAGACTGCCGCCGGCGGCGATGAAGGCAAACAGCCGCGTAGCCTGCGGTGCCGAGAAAACATCGGCCATCACGGTCCAGAACATCGAGATCAGGAACAGATTGACGACGCTGAACCACCAGAAATAGGCGGCGGCGATCCAGCGGTCTTGCGGCGCCAGCTGGAACAGCTCATGGAACGTGAGCAGCATGGCGAGCAGTAGCCAGAAAACGCCGGGCACGAACTGCGCAAGCTTCAGTCGCGACGCCGCCCAGGCGAACACCGGTGCGCAGATGAGCGTGATGAGGAAGGTGCCGGTGAACAGGTTCTGCAACTGACTGACACCGTACAGCGTGGCCATGGTGTCGCGTATGGGCCGCAGGATGTAATAGCTGCCCAGCAGCATGAAATTGCACAGAAAGGCCAGCACGACCGCGGTCGTTTCGCCCGGCTCAAGCGGGCAAGTGAGGCCGATCAGTCGCGCCAGCCGCGGGACATGGGCCGCGGGTATCAGCCGAGCGACTCCACGTACGCCACCATGCGGGTGCGCTGCTTGGCATCCGGGAGGCGTCCATGTCCGGCGCCGATATTGTCGATCATATGCTCGGCCTTGTCGGTGCCGGGGATGACGGCGGTCACGGCGGGATGGGCGAGAATGAATTTGAGAAAGAACTGACCCCAACTGGCGCAGTCGAAGTCGGCCGCCCAATCCGGCAGCGGCTTGCCCAAGGCCTTGCGAAACAGTTTGCCGCGGCCGAAGGGCAGCGCCACCAGCACCCCGGCACCGGCATCCGCGGCCGCCGGCAGCACCCGCTCCTCGGCATCGCGATTGTCGATCGCATAGTCGATTTCCAGAAAGTCGGGTTTGGTGCGCTTCAGTATGGCTTCGGCGGCATCGTATGCCGCCTTGTAGGTGGTGGTGATGCCGGTATAGCGACACAGGCCCTGCGCCTTCAGCGCGTTCAAGCCGCCCATGTCCTGGCCCGGATCGCGCACATTGTGCAGTTGTAGCGCGTCTACTCTGTCGCACCCCAGTCGCCGCAGGCTATCGCGCGCCTCGGCCATTTCTCCGCCGCGCTGATATTGCTCGAGTTTGGTGGCGATGAACACACGCGGGCGCAATGCCGTGGCGGTGAGAATACCGCCGATGACGCTCTCGGCATCGCCATAGGACGGAGCGGTATCGATGAGCGAGCCGCCGCCATTCACCAGCGCACGAACCACTTCGGTCGGCCCGGATCGATCCGGCGGATTGGCGCCGACATTGAACACGCCGGCTGTGCCCACGCCCACCACCGGCAGGGTTTCATTGGCTGCGTGAGGTATGCGGCGGGTGCGCATCGGGCTCACCGCTTGAGCCGCGGACCACGCCGGCGTTATGGCGCTGGCACTGAGCGCGCTGCACAGGATCAGCGCCTCGCGGCGCGACAGTAGCCGATCGCCGCCGGTCATGAGCGCTCTCCGTTAACCCAGATGATCGACGTCCACCACGGCCTGGGCGAATGACTGTGGAGCTTCTTGCGGCAGATTGTGACCGACGCCGCCGGTAAGATTCCGGTGTTCGTATTTGCCCGAGAACTTCGCGCGATAGGCCGCCGGTGGCGCATGCGGCGCGCCGTTGGCATCGCCTTCCAGCGTGATCGTGGGTACGGTGACGGCCGCACCCTTGGCGAGTTTGGCTTCCAGAGCGTCGTATTGCGAATCACCTTCGGCCAGGCCAATGCGCCAGCGATAATTGTGAATCGTGATGGCGACATGGTCCGGGTTGTCAAACGCCGCCGCCGAACGATCAAACGTGGCGTCGTCGAAGTTCCACTTCGGTGAGGCTTGGTGCCAGATGAGCTTGGCGAAATCGTGCGTGTACTTGCCGTAGCCGGCCAGACCATTGGGCGTGGCGAAGTAATACTGGTACCACCATGCGAACTCAGCCGCCGGCGGCAACGGCATTTTGTTGGCCGCTGGGCTGCCGATCAGATATCCGCCCACAGACACCAGCCCCTGGCAGCGCTCCGGCCAGAGCACGGCCATGATGTCCGCCGTGCGCGCACCCCAATCGAAACCCGCGACCACCGCTTTCTGGATCTTCAAGGCATCCATCAAGGCGATGATGTCGAGCGCGACCACCGACTGCTGACCATTGCGG
>DASXLF010000474.1:0-2583 GCA_036496405.1 Steroidobacteraceae bacterium
GCCACCGACAGCCTGCTCGACTACGCGATGGAGGCCACCGAGAGCCTGAACCGTCGGCTGGGCGCGGCGGATCGTGCGCTGGTCAGCAACTACCTCGATTCGGTGCGTGAGGTGGAGGGTCGCGTCTCCAAGCTCATGGCCAAGGCCGACTCCCTGGGCAACCTGCCGGATGCCCCGGTGGGGACGCCGGATGACTTCACCGAGTTGGTGGACGTGCAGTTCGAGATGATGGCGCTGGCGTTCCAGACCGGCCAGACGCGCGTTGCCTCGATGCGCATGATCAAGGAAGCCTCGATGCGCACCTTCCCCTCGATGCAGGTGGACGAAGCTTTCCACCCGCTCTCACACCACGGCGAGAATCCTGACAAACAGGACAAGCTGGCAATCGTGCAGACTTATCAGGTAGAGCGCTTTGCGCGCTTCGCCAAGCGGCTGGCCAGCATCAAGGAAGGCGACCACAACCTGCTGGACACCGCGATCATTCTGTATGGCTCGGACCTCGGCAATTCCGACCTGCACAACTGCTCGCAGCTGCCGGTGGTGCTGCTCGGCAAGGGCGGCAATCTCAAGGGTGGCCAGCACATCTCGGCCCCGAAGGACACCCCGCTCGCCAACGTGCTGCTGACGATCGCCCAGCGCGCGAACGTCAAGATCGAGAAGTTCGGCGACGCCACCGGCACTTTCAGCGAGGCCTGAGTATGCGAATGGGGGGAAAGGTGGCGGCCGCGGTGGCCACTTCATTGGCAATGGCCCTGCTGTGCGCGACCGCTGCGGGCAGCACCGCTGCCAGCGCAGCGGCAACCAAAGCCGACGAGCCGCGCAAGCCGGATGGCAGCACGCCGCTGATGGTGGCTTCGTTTGAAGGTGATGTTGCCGAGGCCGGGCGCCTGCTCAAGGAAGGCGCCGACGTCAAAGCCACCAACAACTATGGCGTCAATGCCATGCGGTTGGCGGCGGACACGGCCAACACCGAGCTCATCCGGTTGCTGCTGAAGGCCGGCGCGGATCCGGAGTCCCCCAATGCCGATGGCGAAACTGCGCTGCACCGGGTGGTCCGCAACGGCAATGTGGAGGCAGCAAAGCTGCTCCTGAGGGCGGGCGCCAAAGTGGACAGCGTGGAGCAGTTCGGCGGGCAGACCCCGCTGATGTGGGCCGCTGCCCGCCGTCATCCCCAGATGGTCGAACTGCTGCTTTCCAAGGGCGCGGACGTCAACGCCCGCGGCGCGGTGCGCGACTACCAGCGCGTGGCCACCGCGGAAAGCCGTGCCGCCCCGCGTGACCGCGGCGGCTTCACGCCGCTGATGTACGCCGCGCGTGACAACTGCGGCGAGTGCGTCGAAGTGCTGCTGAAGCACAAGGCAGACGTGAACCTCGCGGACCCCTCGTTCGTGGTGCCGCTGTCCATCGCGATGATGAACGACAACTGGGACATCGCCAAGCGCCTGGTCGAGGCCGGTGCCGACGTGAATCAGTGGGACATGAACGGCGACTCGCCGCTGAATGTGGCCATCGACAACATGAACAGCCCCGGCAACCGCAACCCGCTCGATCAGGACAAGCCCAACAAAGCCTCCGGCCATGAACTGATCAAGATGCTGGTGGATCGCGGCGCGAACCCGAACCAACAGCTCTATTGGGGCGCGAGCTTCGGTGGCTCGGCCGATCGGGGCATGACGCCATTCCTGGCAGCCTGCGCTACTGGCGACATCGAGCTCGTGAAGCTGCTGCTGGACCACGGTGCGAATCCCAAGCTAGCCACCTCGGACGGCCGTGGCCCCATCATCATGGCCGTGAGCGGCAGTCGCGGTAGGAATCCCTTTGCCTTTCCTGGCCGCGCTCCGCGCGGCGGCGGCGCGGCCGCAGGCGGTCCGCCCGGCGGGGCCAAAGGCCCTCCTGGCGCGCAGCGGGCCAATCCGCAGGTGCAGCTCATCCGCGTGCTTGCCGACGCGGGCGCGGACGTGAAGTTGGTGGCCAAGATCCACCTACTGGCGCGTACGCGCGGCGGCTCAGCGCTGCACTACGCGGTGCGCGACGGCGGCAACCGTCAGGTCATCCAGGAACTGCTGGACCTCGGCCTCGATGTCAACGTGAAGGACGAGGACGGTCTGACGGCGCTGGACTACGCCATGGGCCGCGGCTACGTGCCATTTCTCGCTATGCCCGAGCCGCCGAACAAGCCACTGGCCGATTTCCTGCACGGCAAGGGCGCGAACATCGAACTGGCGAAGACCCCGGACTGGCCGCCTCAGGGCCCACCCATCGCCACCGCCGTCTATGACTCCTTCATCTGGCCCGTCGATCCCGTAGGACCGTAATGACTTTTTCCCGGCGTGATTTCCTGCGCGATGGCGCGCAAACCCTTTCGGCCGCCGCGCTGCTAGGTCTGCCCGCCATCGCATCCGCCGCCAAGACTCGCATCGAAGTGCAGGACGTGAACGGCCTCGCGTTGCTCACCGGTGGCGGTGGCAATGTGGTGGCCCTGCCCTCCGCCGAGGGCGCGCTGCTGGTCGATGGCGGCCTCGCGGCCGATTCCTCCGCAGTGTTGAAGGCTGTGGCCTCGGCCACCGGCAGCAAACGTGTGGC
>DASXLF010000475.1:0-11013 GCA_036496405.1 Steroidobacteraceae bacterium
CAAGGTGGCGGCGGAAGTGGCCGCCGGCCATAAGAGCTTCTTCGACGCGCGCGTGATTCCCTCGGTGGCCTATACCGATCCGGAGGTGGCATGGGTGGGACTGACCGAGTCCGCAGGCAGGGAAAAGAACATCGAGTTCGAGAAAGCGGTATTCCCGTGGGCGGCGAGTGGACGTTCACTCTCGATCGGGCGCGACGAGGGTTTCAGTAAACTGCTGTTCGATCCCAAGTCTCACCGGCTGCTCGGCGGCGGCATCGTCGGTACCAACGCCGGCGAACTCATCGCCGAGGTGGCACTCGCGATCGAGATGGGCGCCGATGCCGCTGACATCAGCCTGACCGTGCATGCACATCCCACGCTGATGGAGACGGTGGCGATGGCCGCCGAAGCGTTCGAGGGAACGCTCACCGATCTTTACCTGCCGAAGAAACGCTAGGCAAAAAAAGCCCGGATCTCTCCGGGCTTTTTAAGCTTTCAGGGCTTGTGAATGGCGCGCTTACCAGCGGCCGCCACCACCGCCGCCGCCACCACCACCGCCACCGCCGCGATAGCCACCGCCACCGCCGCCGCCGGTACGCGGCTTATCCTGCGCCTCGTTGACGCGCAGAGGGCGTCCACCCAGATCGTGACCATTCAGATTCTGAATGGCACGCGAGGCATCGGCCTGGTTCATTTCCACGAAGCCGAAGCCGCGCGGCCGACCAGTTTCACGATCCGTCGGCAGCGACACTTTTTCAACAGTGCCGTGCTGGCTGAACAACGCCGTCAGATCTGCCTCACTGGTCGTGAAGGGCAGGTTACCCACATAAATCTTCGCCATGACTCAATACTCTCCAAATAGAACAAGTGGCTGCGGACGGTTTGGTTGTGTCCGATGCCACTCAAAACGGCAGGAATACCAACGAAGGGAAGGGGAGAAGCGAGTCTGCCCGCGAGCCGTCGAATCGTAAATCCTGTCACCAGATCGCTGGCGGCTCGAAGCCGAACGCGCCCTTAAGGGGGGCGCATGGAAACAGGGACGTCGACGATCGGCGGCGAGCATAGCACGGGCCCGGGGCCCGGTCTAACCGGGCCCGGCGGGAGGCCGGGCGCCATCAAGATGACCCGTTTGTTATGTCCGCGAGACTGACATTGTTACCGCGCGTGATCACGATGCTTCGCACGGCTAACGAATACGGATGGTCTCGCATTGCGCAATCAGGGAAAAGAGGTCTTACAGGCGATGTTGCTGGCGAGCGCTTTGGGTATCGCGGGTGTGGCACAGGCGCAGACTGCCAGTGCGCCGTCCGCCGATGACAAGCTGACCTGGCACGGCATCACACTCTACGGCACCATCGATATCGGGTTGCAGTACGAGTCGCATGGCGCGCCGTTCAGCGACTACTACACGCCCGCCAGCACGAATATTGTTCAGAAGGACAGCCGCGAATCGGTTTTCGGCCTCACCGGCAGCAATTTGAGCCAGACGAAGGTTGGTCTGCGCGGCCTGGAGCCCATTGCTGGAGATTGGGCCGGCGTGTTCGCGCTCGAGACCTGGTTCAACCCGCAGGCGGGCGTGCTCAGCGATTCGTTGAAATCGCTGACCATCAATAATGGCCTCGCGCCTGGGGCGCAAACGACCAATAACGACGGCGCGAGCGCCGGGCAGGTGTTTCAGATTGCCTACGTCGGCGTCAGCTCCAAGACCTTTGGCGCGCTGACGTTCGGCCGTCAGCAAACGCTCATCTCGGAGGCCATCAGCACTCTGGACCCGAACCTGGGCGCACCAGCTTTTGGGTTGCTCGGGGCATCCGGTGCTTATGGAGGCGCAGGCTCGACTGAAGACAAGCGGATGGATTCGACCCTGAAGTACGCCCTGCGCTTGGGCGGGGCGGTTCATCTCGCGGCCCTCTATCACTTCAATAATTCCAATGGCTCGGCCGGTGGCACGGCAGCGCAGGCGAATATTGGCGGCGAATATGCCGGTCTGACGCTCGACGCCTATTATTCCAAGATCGATGATGGCATCTCGCTGGCCTCGCTCAGCGCAGCGCAGGTCGCGGCGTTACCAAAACTGGGACTCTCGCCGAGCAATTCCTTGTCGGCGACCATCTCTGACAATACCACCTACGCGCTGATGGCTACCTACAAGCTCGCGCCGCTGCCGGTGAAACTCTACGCCGGCTACGAGCATATCCAATATGCGAATCCGTCGACCGCCGTGGCGGCGGGGACCGCGGGCCTGGGCGGTTACACGCTGGCCTTCGTCAACAATGCCGCCTACGCCAAGGATCGCACGCTCCACGTCTACTGGGCGGGCGTGCGCTACACCATGCTGCCAGGACTGGACGTGGTGGCCGCCTACTACGGCTATCATCAGAATGCCTACGGCACCGGCAGCCAGGCGGGCTGTTCCACCGATGCCCATTCGCTTTGCAGCGGCAGCTTCACGGCTTATTCGCTGGACGCCGACTATCGACTGAGCAGGCGCTTCGACGTCTACGCCGGCATCATGTACAGCAGCGTGTCCGACGGCGTCGCGAATGGCTACCTGTTCGACACCACCAACATCAATCCTACGATCGGCGTGCGATACAGCTTCTAGTGCGCCTGGGCGGTGGTTGGCCAGCTCGCCTGCCAGCCGCCGCCGAGCGCGCGCACCAGATCGACCGTGGCTTGCAGTTCGCGTGTTTGCAGGTCCAACGCCGCGCGCTGTGCCTGCAGCGCCGCAATCTGCGCGTTCACCACCTGCAGATAGTTGACGGCCCCGTTCTCATAGCGGTTCAACGATAAGGCCAGCGCCCGTTCCGCCGCGGAGCGCGCGGCCTGTTCCTGTGCCCCTTCCTGCAGCAGCAGTCGCCCTTGTGCCAGCGCATCCTCGACTTCCTGAAAGGCCCGCAGCACCGAGCTGCGATAGTTGTTGGTCGCTTCATCGAATTGCGCGCGGGCGCTGGCCACGGCAGAGCGGCGATAGCCGGCATCAAATAATGTCAGCGCGCCTTGCGGTCCGATCGCCCAATAGCGGTTCGGCGCCCCCAGCAGACCCGCCGCCTGGGTGCTCTCGAACCCGGTGACCGCCGCGAGTGAGATACGCGGGAAGAAGGCTGCCCGCGCCACGCCGATGCCGGCATTGAAGGCCGCCATGGTGCGTTCCGCCGCCGCCACGTCCGGCCGGCGCTCGAGCAGCGTGGCCGGCATGGCCACTGGTACGCTTGGAAGTTTGAGATCGAGATTGCCCGGCGCCACGGAGAAGTCGGACGCGATCGTGCCGGTAAGCGTGGCGATGGCGTGCTCCAGCAGCGAACGCTGATCGATGACGTCGGTGAGGGCGGCACGCGCACTCTCCAATTGGGTCTGCGCCTGGGCGACATCGAGCGCTGAGGAAATACCGCCCTCGAATCGAGTGCTGGTCAATTGCAGCGCACGGCCATAGGCCACCACCGCCTGTTCCAGCAGAGTGCGCTGCGCATCCTCGCCGCGCAGCGCCACATAGTCGAGCGCCAGGCGCGCGTGCAGCACCAGCCGCACCGACTCCAGATCGGCGGACAGGGCCTGCGTCTGGGCGGAGCCGGCGGCCACCGCGCTGCGCACGCGGCCCCATAGGTCGAGCTCATAGTTCAGCGCGCCGCTGATGAGATCATCATGATAGGAATCCGGCTGTGACGCCGAACGCAGCGGCCGATTGTCCGACTGCCGATCAGTGTTGGTGTAGGCCTGAGCCGAGACGGTCGGGAACAGTGCGCTGCGCGCCTCGCCTTCCAGTGCGCGCGCGCGCTGGTAGCGATTGAGCGCCGCGGCGAGGTCGGGATTGGCCGAATCGATTTTTGCCTCGAGCGCATCCAGGGTGGGATCGCCAAACTCATGCCACCAGTCGCTGCGCGGCAGCTGATCCGACGGGTGAGCGGTGCCCCAGCTGCACGCGGATTGCATGTCAGCCGCCGTCTCCGCCGGAGGCTGCTGGCAGTTCTGCGCCGAAGCTTCGAACTGCTGGTAGTGAGCCGGCGCCGGATTGGCCGGCGCCTCATAGCGCGGCATCATCGAGCAGGCCGCTAATGGCAGGCATGCCAGCGCCGCCAAGCGCGCGCCGCGGCTCACGGCTGCTTGGCCGTGGCCACGATCGCGCCGTCCCCGCCGGCTACGCGAACGGTTTCGCCATCGGTGATCGAATCGGGCGGGTCATCGACCACGCGGTCCTGCGGCGTCAATCCCAGATTCACGTCTACGACCGCGCCGCGCTCCGCGGCGAGCTGGATTGGCTTGAGGACGATATGGTTGCCGCTGTCGACCGTGGCCACCTGCAGCCCCTCCTTGCGAAAGATCAATGCCGTGGATGGCAGTTGCATCACGTGCGGCGGCGCCGGGATCCGAAAATGTACCTCCACGTAATCCCCGGGCAACAGCAGATGATCCGGATTGTCGGCCATCAGTTCGACCTGCATGGTGCGCGAACTCACGCTCACGGCATCGGAGATATCGGCCACTTTGGCCGCCACCATGACACCGGGATTCTCGGGCAGCTCCAATTGCGCCGTGAGACCCACCTTGATATGGCCGGCATCGATCTGTGGCACGTCGACGTAAACGCGCGCCGCGTGCTCGTCGGCGACACGGAATAATTCGCTGCCCTTGCCGCCGGCGCCGGCGTTGATGAGATTGCCGACGTCGGTGTTGCGCGCGGTGACGATGCCGTCGAACGGTGCGATCACGTGTTTGAAGGCTGCCTGTGCCTTCAGCCGCTGGAGATTGGCCTGCGCGGCATCGACCAGCGACTGACTGACGGAGTAGGCCGCGGCCTTTTCGTCCGCTTCCTGCTGTGACACCGACTGCGAGGCCAGCATTTTGTGCCAGCGTTCGGAGGTGATCTTATCGAGCTGATTGTTGGCTTTGGCGGTCACCAGGGCGGCTTCGACCTGATGTATCTGCTGATCGAGCTCCGGAGTCTCGATGTCGGCCAGGGCCTGACCGGCGTGCACGTGGCTGCCGATGTCGACATACCAGCGTTTTAGATAGCCGTCGATGCGAGCGTAAATCGGCGCATCGATGAAGGCGCTGAGAGTGCCCGGCAGCACCAGTTCCTGCGTGTCGGCCGTCGCCTGCGGGCTGACGATTTCCACCGTTGGTATGGCCTGGGCATCGGTCCACTGCCTGACCTGTGTCTGCGCGTGCAGGCGCATGGCGATGCCGATGACGGCGATAACGCACACCGCGATGGCGCCGATGATCAGCGCGCGGCGCAGGCGATGTTGCAATCCGGCGTTCTCGGACTCTGTCATGGTTGGTGCATTTCCTGATGAGGCGCATCGTGTCGATGCATCACGCTGAAGATCACTGGAACGAATATCAGTGTGGCCACGGTCGCGAACAGCAGTCCGCCAATGACGGCGCGGCCAAGCGGCGCGTTCTGTTCGCCGCCTTCGCCCAGGGCAAGTGCCATGGGAATCATGCCGATGATCATCGCCAGCGCCGTCATCAGCACGGGTCGAAAGCGGGTAGCGCCTGCTTCGATCGCCGCCTTGATGGGATCGCGCCCTAGTGCGAGCTGCTCGCGTGCGAAGCTGACCACCAATATGCTGTTGGCCGTGCTTACGCCCATGCTCATCATGGCACCAGTCAGCGCCGGTACCGACAGTGTGGTGCCGGTGACGAACAATATCCAGGCGATGCCGGCCAGTCCGGCGGGCAGGGCGCACACGACGATGAACGGATCGCGCCAGGACTGGAAGTCCACCACCAGCAGCAGGTAGATCAGCACCAGCGCGCCGGCAATCCCGAGCAGCAGTCCCACATAGGACTGATTCATGGTCTGAACCTGACCGCGGATGACCACCGTGGAGCCGGGCGGCAATTCAGCCGCGGAGTGTTTCACGATGGCGCCGATATCGGCCGCCACCGCGCCCAGGTCGCGCCCCTGTACCGTGGCATACAGGTCCATGGTCGGCTGCACGTCATAGTGCGAGACCACGCCCTCGGCGCGACCCTGGGTGATGGTCGCGAGTGCGCCGAGTAACTGCGGCTGGCTTCCCGCGGCGCCACTGACCGGAATATTGGCCAAGTCCGAGAGTGTGTCGAGCCGATACTGCGGTGTCTGCGCCACGAGCGGATAGGAGACTTTATTGTCGGGATTGACCCAGAAGTTGGGCGATACCTGCCCGCTGCCCGCCAGCGACACCAGCACGCTGTTGGCGATATCGCGCTGCGTGAGTCCCACTTCGGTGGCACGTATCCGATCGACCTTGACGTTGAGCACCGGCTGATCGAAAGTCTGCTGCATGCGCAGATCGGCGATGCCGGGCACATGGCGCAGTCTGGAGAGCAGTGCCTGTGCATAGCGCTGGTTGGCATCGCGCTTGAATCCCACTACCTGTACATCAATCGGCGCCGGCAGTCCGAAGTTCAGGATCTGACTGACGATGTCGGCCGGCAGGAAGGCATAGGTGCCCTGCGGAAACATTCGCGGCAGCTGTTCCCGCAGCAGCTTGACGTAGTGATCAGTGGCCTCGTGGCGACCCTTGAGAGTGATCAAAATGTCGGCATCCTCGGCGCCGATCGGCGCCGAATTGCTGTAGCTGATGTTGATGCCGCTGATGGGCAGGCCGATATTATCGATGATGCTATCGAGCTGATTCGCCGGAATCATCTGCCGAATCGCCGTCTCGATCTGATCACACAGGCGTGCGGTCTCCTCGATGCGGGTGCCCGCCTGCGCGCGCACGTGCAGCTTGATCTCGCCCGAATCCACGTCGGGAAAGAAATTCTCGCCCAGCCAGGGTGTCAGCACGGCCACCGAGAGCACCACGAACGCCACGAAGCTGCCAATGAATAACGCCCGCCGTCCCATGGCCAGATGCAGCACCTGGGTGTAGGTACGGCGGACATTGATGACGCCATGTTCGAATCGGCGTTGCAACCGCGCCGGGAGACTTCTGCTGCCACGGTCGTACGCCTCGGTGCTGTGAAGGGCGTCGTCGCTGATGCCGACGACGTGGCCCTGCAGCAGGTATTTGGCCAGCACCGGCACCAGCGTGCGCGACAGGATGAATGACCCCAGGAGCGCGAATACCACTGCCTCCGCCATCGGTACGAACAGATAACGCGCCACGCCCGTGAGGTAAAACATGGGCACGAACACGATGCTGATCGACAGGAACGAGAACAGGGCGGGAATGATGATCTGCTGGCCGCCGTCCAGGATTGCCTGCTGAACGTTCTTGCCCTGCTCCAGATGCCAGTTGATGTTTTCGATCGTCACGGTGGCGTCATCGACCAGGATACCGACGGCCAGTGCCAGGCCACCGAGTGTCATGACATTGATGGTCTGCCCCAGCATGGAAAGGCAAAGCAGCGAGGTCAGGACAGCCAGCGGGATCGACACGGTAATGATCAGCGTGGAGCGCAGGCTACCCAAAAACAGCAGGATCATCAGCGCCGTCAATACGGCGGCGATCAAGCCTTCGAGCGCGACGCCCGAGACCGCCGCCTTGACGAAGATCGACTGATCTCCCACCAGGCCGATGTGCAGCCCCGCCGGGGCGCCGGCCTTGATCAGCGGCAGTAGCTGCTTGACCTGGCTGATGATGCTCAGGGTCGATACCGAGCCGTTTTTTTGAATCGTGGTCAGTACCGAATGCAGGCCGTTGACCCGCACCAGGTTCTGCTGCGGTGAATAGCCGTCGCGCACATGCGCCACGTCGCGCAAATACACCACGGTGCCGTCAACATGTTTGATCGGCAGGTCGTTCAGTTCGTCCAGAGTGTTGGTGCTGGCATTGAGCAACACCTGGTACTCGAATTTGCCAATCTTCTCATCGCCCGCCGGTAACAGTAGATTTTGCACCTGGATGGCATTGACCACGTCGTCGGGGGTCAGGTTCTTGGCATGCAGGGCCGCCGGATTCAGATCCACCTGCACCTGGCGATTCTTGCCGCCATACGGGGAGGGCACCGCGGCGCCCTCGACCTCAGCCAGACGTGGCCGGATGAAATTGTTGGACAGGTCGTACAGCTGCTGATCGGTGAGGCTTTTGCCCGACAGCGCCAGCTGCAGTACCGGCACGCTCGAGGCGTTGTAACTCAGGATCTGCGGCGGCGTGATCCCGGGAGGCAGGCGCTTGAGCACGGTCTGCGATATACCGATGACCTCGCTCAAGGCCGCGTTGACGTTGACGTCGGGATGAAAGAACACTTTGACCACGCCCACGCCCGGCAGTGATTGCGATTCGATGTGATCGATGCCGGTGACCGCCGTGGTCATCTGACGCTCGTAGTAGGTGATGACGCGGTTGGACATATCGGCAGGCGGCATGCCGGCGTAGGTCCAGACGATGCTGATCACCGGCAGCTTGATGTCCGGCAGGATGTCCACGGGCGTGCGCACGGCGGCGAGTGTGCCGAACAGTACGATCAGGATCGCCATGACGAAGAACGTATACGGATTGCGCAGCGCTGTACGGATGATCCACATGGGCTAGGGTTCCGCAGTCCGCTGGACTTCGCGCACGCAATAACCCACACCGCGCACGGTGTGGATTAATTTGTCCGGGTACGGATCGTCCACTTTGCCGCGCAGGTGCCGGACATAGACATCGACGATGTTGGTGACCCCCTCGAAACTCTGGTCCCAGACATGCTCGAGAATCATGGCGCGCGAGAACACGCGGTTAGGGGAAGACAACAAATACTCCAGCAGCGCGTACTCTTTGCCGGTCAGCTCGATGCTCTGGCCGGCGCGGCGCACTTGGTGCGTTAGGCGATTCAATTCCAGGTTGGAGATGAGGATCACGTCGGTGCGTTCGACCGGCGTACGGCGCAGCAGTGCCTTGATTCGCACCAGTAACTCGGCGAAATCGAAGGGTTTGGTCAGGTAGTCATCGGCACCGGCCTCGAAGCGCTTTACCTTATCTTCGGTGGCATCGCGGGCCGTGAGCACCAGTACCGGCAGCGACGGCTGTGTGCGCCGCACGCGTCGCAACAGCTCGCTGCCACTGACGTGCGGCAGCATCAGGTCGAGAATCAACAGGTCATACGGTTGGGCCTCGATGCGATGTACGCCCTCGAGCCCGTCCGCGGCCAGATCAACGGTGAAGCGTTCGGCCCGCAGTCCGCGCGCCACGAATTCGGCCAGCTTTCGGTCATCTTCCACCATGAGCAGTCGCATGGCGGCATCTAATGCGTTCAAGATTAGAATCGAACGAACGCAACATTAGAATTCACTCATAAATGCCGACGCCGTGGACGGGGCGCGCCGGGGGCGTGCTAGCGCTGTCTGGTGCGTGGCAATTTAAGCCGCATCCGGGTGCCGCGGCCGAGCTCGCTGTCGACCTCGATCTCGGCGCGATGCGCCGAGCAGATCGATTTGACGATCGACAGTCCCAGTCCGGCGCCACCGTCCTCGCGCGAGCGCGCCTCGTCGACGCGAAAGAAGCGGTCGAATATATTCGGTAATGCCGCGGCGGGAATGCCGACGCCGGTATCCTGGACTTCCAACGCGTGTTGGGACTCTCCCGGCACGGTGCGCAGCGTTACCGTGCCGCCACGCGGAGTAAATCGAATCGCATTGTCCAACAGGTTGACGATGACCTGTTTGAGGCGTCCGCGATCTGCCTGCACTATGGCGCTATGCAGCTGCGAGCACTCGAGCTGTATGCCCCGATCCTCCGCCATCAGCCGCATCTGTTCCGCCGTACCTGCCGCCAACTCGCCCAAGTCCACATCGGACCATTCGAGCGGCGCTTCGCCCGCGTCGAGCCGCGACAATACCAGCAGCCCGGACACCAGGTGTTCCAGCCGTTCGACCTCTTCGAGTACGCTACCTATGCGCTCGCGGATGTCGCCTTCGACCGAGTCTGTGGCGACTATTTCCTGCAGCTCGCCCTTGACGACGGTAAGCGGCGTGCGAAGTTCGTGCGAAGCATCGGCCAGGAAACGGCGCGAGGTTTGAACGGAATCGCTCAGCCGCCCGAGCATGTGATTCAGCGAGATCGTGAGGCGCTCGAGTGCGTCACCGCTGGGTACTACCGGCATACGCGCGTTGAGATCCTGGACACTGAATTGCTCGGCGGTCTGAGAAATTCGGTCCACCGGCCGCAGCGCGCGGCCGACCAGCAGGTAGCCGCCGCCGGCCGCGCACACCAGAAGCAGTGGCAGCAGTATTCCCAGCAGGCTCAGCAGCCGTGATTGCACCGCCTCGACAGGATCGAGCGATGCCCCGAGCTCAACCAGGTACTGGCCCGAGGCGCTATTGACGGGAGTGGCGCTCTCCATCAGTTGCTGATGGTCGGACGTTTCTGTGCGTCGCGCCGTGGACTTTGTGGGCCAGTCGCCGGCGATCGGCGGCACGGTCGCGGGATTGAAACTGCGATCCGCCGGCAGACCGGAGTGATAGATCACGAGTGCGGGAGCGCGCGTGACGCGTACAAAGCGATTGTTGAATTCGGGGGCTACCCGGGTTTCGATGGCGGCCGCAATGAACGCGTCGCTGACATTGGCGGGAGCTTGGGCCAGGATCTGCTCGACCTGCACCGACCTGCGCCGCAGCGAGTCCCCCAGGCTCGAGCGCAGGTACTGTTCCAGACCATAAAACATGCCGGTGCCGATCAGGGCGAAGGTGGCGCTGAGCAGCAGTGCGTACCAGACCGCCAGTCTGAAGGCGAGCGAGCGATGATTCATTCCGGCACCTCCTGCACAGTGTCGGCCGCACGCACGCAATAGCCCACGCCGCGCACGGTATGGATGAGCTTGAGCTCAAAAGGGTCGTCCACTTTGCGTCGCAGGTAGCGCACGTAGACATCGACGATATTCGTGACCCCTTCGAAGCTTTGGTCCCACACATGCTCGAGAATCATGGTGCGCGAGAACACGCGTCCCGGGCCTGACAAGAGATACTCCAGCAGTGCGTACTCTTTGGCGGTGAGTTCTATCCGCTGACCGCCGCGGCGCACTTGCTGGGTCAACCGATTCAGCTCCAGATCGGCAAGGCGCAACAGTTCGGATCGTTCGAGCGGGCTGCGACGCAGCAGCGCCTTGACGCGAACCACG
>DASXLF010000476.1:0-1561 GCA_036496405.1 Steroidobacteraceae bacterium
AGAGGCTGCGAGCGTCATCCTTGGCGGCGCGATCGAGTGCCCGCCTTAGCTGGCTGTCGATGCGGACTGAGATAAGTGTCTTTTCCATGCCGCTTATATCTAGCATAGTCTAACAGATTGCAAGCAGTTATCGCGTGCATAATGCAAATCGATCTGGTGCATGTCGGCGCGGCGGCGCGCGCCTCACGGCCGCAGTCCTTTGGTCAGGATCAGCGCCGCGAGGGCCCACACGATGAGCGGTGACCAGCCGAGCAGGTATGCGTAGAGAGTCATGCAAAGAGATCCTGCTGCTTCATGGCGCGATCCAGCATCGGCAGCGTCACCGCGTAGCGCGTCGCACTGGAGCCATCGATGCTGTCAGCGCCGGCCGCTGCTGCCAGCCAGATGCGCCGCTCAGTGTTCACCCGCGCCACATGGTAATGGACGCCGCGCTCGGCGCAAAACGCGCCCCAGCGCAGCATGTTGGCCAGCTTCCATTCCGTGCTGCCGCCGAGGAACACCCCTACGCTGCGGCCTACCAACGGCGCTAGATCCGCCTCCTGCATGCCGTCCTGCACCGCGATCAGCACCAGCGAACAAACCGACAGGCAGCGGTTGAGCCACCGGGTAGACAGCGCCAGCGAAGCCGCGCCGCCGGCCACGATATCGGGCAGCACAATCCAGTCAGCCCGGGCGCCGAGGCGCTCTACCAGCTGCTCGAACGCGTACTCATCGAAGCTGCGTCCGGCCTGGAAGTCGGCCCATGCACCGCTGTCCAGCACGTACCGGCCGAATCCCTCGGTGCGCCACTCGCCGGCGCGGCTGACTAGCAGGCCCCACCCGGCCGCACGCAATGCAGCTAGATTGCGCCGGGTGCCGGTACGGGAGGCGTAGCCCATCATCGGAGCGGTGGGCGCCTCATTCGGGCGTCAGCGGATCCGGGCGCGGCAACTCCGGCCAGTCCGCCAGCCACCCCGCCTGCGCCGCCGTGTGCAGGATGTCCGCCACCGCCTCGTGCAGCAGCGCATACCCGTCGTGCTCGATGGTGCCGCTGCCGCCATCGGCGGACTTGCGCACGATGGTGATGCGATACTCCGGTTCGTCGCTCATGGCTCGGCCTCGATGCTTATGAGCACGCCGCGCGCGTGCCGCTTGGCGTCTATCAGGCGCATCGTGAATGGCTCCTCGCTGGCGCCGATCAGCTCCCTCAGCGCCGCCCGCAGACGGTCGCGCTCGGCTTTCACGCGGAATGCGGGGGCCTCCAACTTGGCATGGTCCGTCGTCGGATGCGTCCTTTCTCGCTCCATGGCCACATAGATCCTCTTTGCCAGCTTGCCCGGTGAAAAGAACAGCCCCTCCACGCAGATGATGTCCCGGCCGACCGCCATCATCTTCTCTGTGACTTCGATTTCAGGCATGGAACTGGGGTGATCTTTCGGCTGGGTCATGGCGTGGGGCTCATCCTGCGGCCAACTTGTCCTCGCCGATGATCCGTACCGGCTCGTCCTCGTCGGTTGCCGGCTCCGCCAGCCGCGCGTAGTGCTCGGCCAGCAGGGCGCTGATCTCGCGCTGCACCCAGGGC
>DASXLF010000477.1:0-6869 GCA_036496405.1 Steroidobacteraceae bacterium
ACTGGAACATTTCACGCTTCTTGCGGAAGTCCAGCCAGACGACCAGCATGCCGATGCTCAGTCCCATGACGATGGCGACTATCGGCACCATGATGCCCATGAGTGCGACCACGTCGGTATGCGCCGGCAGCGCGCTCACTATCGAGGCCACGTTCGCGGCGTCGGGGTTGACAGGTAGATTGTCGGTCACGGTCGGAACCTCGGTGATTGTGGTACCCGCTTAATACCCGGCAACCCGGCCCCCGGTTTCATGAAACCGGACGGCCCGATGGGGGGTAATAAGGCGTGAGGAGTTACGCATGCAGCCAGCGGTAGCCAGCGCCGCCCCCGATGACGGCGATGTGATCGCGCTGCTGCGGACCGAGGGCCGCGAGCGCGCGTTCGCGCTGCTGCTGCCGCGTTATGAACATAAGGTGTATCGCCTGTGCTGCGCGCTACTGCGCGATGGCAGCCAGGCCCAGGATGCCGCGCAGGAGAGTCTGGTGCGAATCTGGAAGGCATTGCCGGGCTACGATGGACGCGCTTCGCTGTCGAGCTGGATCTATGCCATCACGCGCAATCGCTGCCTGACCGCGCTGGAGCGCCGGCGCGCGCAGCTCGCGGTCAGCGATGACGACGCCGAGCTGGACCAGCAGGCCGCGCCCGAGATGGAGTCACCGGAGGCCGACGAGCGCTCGGCGCAACTGCGCGAACTGATCGACTTGCTTCCCGAGCGCGCCCGCCGCACATTGACCTTGTTCTATTTCGAGGAGCGCTCGGTGAGCGAAGTCGCCAGCCAGCTGGGCTGGCCCGAAGGAACCGTGAAGACCACCTTATTCCGAGCCCGTGCCGCGCTGACCGAGCTCATGCGGCGGCGCGGGTTGGACGATCCAAGCCTTTGGCTGGAGAGCGGAGCATGACGCGCGATGACATGCTGGATGCAGCGCTGACCCGGGCGTTGTCACCGCCGGCGCTGCCGGTGGACTTTCGCGCCCGATTGAGCGCGGCCATCGCCCGTGAAGCCGAGCTGCAGGCCGCGAACCGGGCTGCGCGCCCGCGCCTGGAGAACGAGCAGCGCCAGCGCCTGGCGGAACTCGAGGCCGGTTACCTGCGGCTGCGCCGCCGCACGCTCGGCACGGTGATCGGCGGCGCTTTTGCCGCCGGCGCCGCGGTGGCCGTGGCCATGCCGTGGCTGAAGGCCACCTTCGGTGCCAATGCCATGCTGGTGCTGTCGGTGGTGGGCGCGGCGGTCGGGCTGGCGATTGGTACCGCTTCCTGGATGGCGCGCCTGGGTGTGCCGACCTCGCTGCAGAAATTCTAGAGCTGCTGAAACTGCGCCAGCATGAAGCGGTCGGCGTAGCTGGGCCCGGCCCAGTGATCCATGAAGCCGCAGTGGCCGCCGTAGCGGGTGCGCACCACCGTGAGCCGGTCGCTGCGGGCGACCCGGTCCAGGTCATCGGCCGGAATCATCGGATCGTCGGCCGCCAGCAGAATGTATGCCGGCACGGCGAGACTGGCCAGCCGCGGCCCGGTCACGCCATAGCCTTGCAGATACGCCTCGAGCGTGGCGAAGTAGGTGCAGCGCTCAACCAGTTCCGCCGTCATGCGCCGCAGGTCCGCATAGCGCGACAATCGCCTGAAGTCGTGCACTCCCGGCCATGCCTTCTGTTTGCTGCGCAGCGAGCGTGACCAGCGCTGGATGAAGTAGCGCCGATACACCGGCAGGCCGCGCTCGAGCGCGGTGAGCGTGACCTCGGGATCCAGCACCGGGGAGACGGCGACCACCCCGGCGACGCTCGCGGGCAACCGCGGCTGGGAGGCCACGCGCAGCAGAAAATTTCCGCCGAGGGAAAAGCCGCCCAGGTACAGGCGCGCGCCGGGAAACTGCGCGCTCAGTGCCCGCACCGCGCCCACGATCTCGGGTAACCGGCAGGAATGGAATAATTCGCGGTTCAGGGCGTGCGTTTTGCCGTGATCACGCAGGTTCAGGCGCGCCACCGCGAAACCACGCGCGAACAGCAATGCGGCTGCCGACAATACGTACGGCGACTCGGCGCTGCCTTCCCAGCCGTGCAGCAGCAGTGCCATCTCCGGGCGCGGCGGCGTGTGGAAAGCCTGCAGACGCACGCCGTCGCCGCAATCGAGCAGCAGTTCCCGGGAAGCGGCCAGCACCGCCGCGGCGCGCGAGCGTATCAGCCACGAGCGCGGCGGCACGCTGCCCAGCGTCGACTGCAGGTGACTGCTGCGCAGTAGTCTCGGCGGATTGAAAGTGCCGGCAGGCTGATTCAGTGCGCGGCCTGCCAATGCACTTCGACCCGGTTGTTGACTGCCGCCGCCCGGTTCCAGTCCCCGGCGGTGAGCGACTCGCCGGCCGGCGGATAGGGTGTGAGCGTCTCATCGGCGTTACCGGCGCTGATCTGTATATCCAGCTTGCCGTTGCCGTTCTCGCGCGCGGTGGCAATCATGTTGGCGAACGCCACCGACTGGCGCTCGCTGGCGCTGCCGTTGTCGTCGCGCGGGTTGCCGATCTGATCGCACTTGCTATAGGGCATCACGTCCGAGGCCAGCACCAGGTTGCTGCTCGGCGCGATCACCATGCAGAAGCGGCCCGGAATGCTGCGGATGTCGACCACGCCGCGAAAACCCTGGGCGTTGAGCCGCGACAGCAGCGACTGGATGCGCTCGAGCCGGGCGCCCGCCAGCGGCGTCTCGCCGAACGGCACCGGCTCCATGGTGGAATTCACCGCTGCCGCGCCTGTGGCGGCGCCAGTCGCGTTTGCGCCCGGTACCCGGGCCGATGCTACAACGGCATCATTGGCCTGCACGGCCTGCAGATCCTGTTGCGCCGCCGTGAGCTGCTGCTGCGACTGCGTCAGCTGCGCCGACAGTGCCGCCGAATCCTGACGTTGCTGCTGCCATTGCCATGCGAACAGCGCGGCCACGATCAGGCCCAGAATTCCCAGCCATACGCCGCCGTGCAGTCGCGGTTCCGGCGGTATCGACGGGCCCGGCGGCACACGATCCTGCAGCATCAGACGCACATCGCCGACCACCCGGTCGGCCTGATTCTCGAGGCTCTCGGCCACGAAGCGCTGCAATTCGCGCATATGGTGTCCGACCATGGCCTCGACGATCGAGCGCAATTCCGGCGGCATGGCCGGCAGATTCGGCCGATCGCGCGAGCGGCGGTCCACGAACGGCACATCCTTGGGCGTCGCAATTTCGATCTGGTCGGTGGCCTCGATGCTGGGAATGGTGTCGCTGTGCGCCGGCACACCGGGCTCGATGAGGATCTCGTCCTCGGGGCGGGCCTCACCCAGCAGCCCGAGCTGCTCGAGTGCCTTGGATACGTCGGTGTGCTTGGTTTGTTTCGGCAATACGCCGATAGCGCCCAGGGCGCGCGCCTGGCTCAGGTACAGCTCCCCTTCCTGCGAGGTGTACATCATGATCGGGATGGTGGCCGTGAACGGATTGTTCTTGATGGCCTGCACCGCCTGGAAGCCGTCCATGCCGGGCATCAGGTGGTCCATGAAAATCACATCCGGCCGCTGGTGGGTCAGATATTCCAGGGCCTGTTCGGCCGACTCGACACCGTCGACCGCCAGTTCGTAGCGCTCGAGTATGCGGGTCAGGAATGCGCGTGCGGATCGCGAATCATCGACCACCAGCGCTCGTCGTGCCGTCATGAGTGTCCGCTATTGGCCAGTGCGTCACGATCTTAGCGCAAGGCACCCGCGGCCGCGTGACCGGGGCCGCGATTCTGGTACGCGGTTTTAACCCCGCTTTACACCGCCGCCGTGGCCGCGGTAGCCGCCGCGTGCTGTTGCGCGCCAGGAATGGTGAGTTCGCGGTACAGCTCGGCGAGGCGCCACGCCATGTTGGCCGACGCCCAGCTCAGTGCATAGGTTCGCGCCTGCGCCGTCAGCCGGGCCGCGCGCTGCGGATCATCCAGTATGTCGGCGATGGTGCGTGCGAATACGTCGGTCTTTTCGGGCGCCACGCGCGCGCCGCACGAGGGCTGCAGAATCGAGGCTGTGCCCAGTATGGCGGTCGACACCACCGGCGTGCCCTGCGCCAGCGCTTCCAGCAACACCAGCCCCTGGGTCTCGGTCCGCGATGCAAACACGAACACGTCGGCGGCGGCGTAACAGTCGGCCAGTCCGCGCTCGCGGTCCAGGTAGCCGATGAACTGCATGTGCGCGGCGATGCCGAGCTGCACTGCCAGTTGCCGCAAATGCTCGCGCGCCGGACCTTCGCCGGCGATCACCAGCAGGGCATCGGGACGCACGCGCCGCAGTACCACGAAACTGTGCAGCAGGAATTCGATGTTCTTCTCGTGCGCCACGCGGCCCACGTACAGCAGCAGCGGGCGATCGGCGGCGATGCCAAACTGCGCGCGAAAGCGCGCGCCGTCGCCCGGCACATAGCGATCGGCCGGCAGTCCCGTCGGAATCACCTGCGTGCGCGTACGAATGCCGTACTCGAGCAGCAGTTGCCGCATGGGTTCGGAGGGCACCACGATCGCGTCCAGCTGCGCACATTGCGAGCGCGTGAAACCGCGCGCCAGCATCCGCCCCAGCGGCCGCGGCATCATCGGCACATAGTGGTGCAGATATTCTTCAAAGAACGTGTGATAGGTGGCAATCACCGGAATGCCCGCCTGGCGCGCGAAGCGCACGCCGGCATAGTGGGCGATGAACGGTGTATGTATATGCACCAGGTCGAAATGCTGCCCGGTCAGCGGCGCCAACGCCCGCCGCAGCGCCAGCCATCTCATGCGCCGGTCTTCCGGGTCGCGCGGCACACCGGCCGAAGGCACGCGCACGATGTCCGGCTCGGGTTGCGCCGGGCCGCCGTAGGCCGGGGCGACCAGCACGGTATCGATGCCGGCAGCCGCCAGATCACTGCGAAACGTGCGGATGGAGGTGGAGACGCCGTTGACGCGCGGGAAATAGACGTCGGAAATGAACAGAACCCGCATGCCGACGTTACAGGAAATTCTGCGCCAGCATCGCCAGCACCGCGCCGATTGCGCCGCCCGCGAGCACATCGCTGGGATAATGCAGACCCAGCACCACCCGCGAGGCCGCGATCAACCCCGTCAGCGGAAACAATATCCACGCCAGTTCCGGAAAGTGTTGCACCGCCAGCCAGGTGAAGGCCACGGCGTGCAGGGTATGGCCGGAGGGAAAGCTGTAGCGGTCCAGCGGCGGCATGGCCAGCGTGATGCCAGGGTGGCGGATGAACGGCCGCTCGCGCAGCAATCGCCCCTTGAGCCACCTATATATAAGTATGCCGATCAGCCCGGTAACCGCCATGACCAGCGCCGGCCGCACCGCCCGCGGACCATACAGCAGCGGCAACGCGCCCACGAGCACATACCAGACCATGCCGTCGCCGAGGCGGCTGGCCGCCTGCAACAGCCATCGCACCGCGGGCAGGCCGGCGCCGCGATTGCAGCCACGGCACAGGCGATACTCGGCCATGTCGAAGCGCGCCATGATGAGCTGGGTACGGTTCATGACACGCACGCTAAGTGATGCTCATGGACGCCAGTGTGACGGTTTGGTGAAGCTCGAATGACAATGTGACGCGCACCGCACACTCTACCCGCGCTCCGTGACATAAGCCGGCCGGAACGGCGTCGGCCCTTTCCTACCTCGAGGCTCAGTCGCGAATGCCGACGCCGCGATTGAGCAGCAGCACCGCAGTCCCGAACAGTCCCGCCGTGAGCAGCAGCATGAGCGCGAATGCCGATACCACGTGCACATCCGAGCTGCCGAGGAAGCCGAAGCGAAAGGCATTCACCATGTGCAGGATGGGATTGACATACGACAGGCGCTGCGCCCACTCCGGCAGCATCGCCACCGAATAGAACACGCCGCCGAAGTAGGTTAACGGCGTCAGCACGAACACCGGGATGAAATTCATCTGGTCGAAATTGCGCGCGAATACGGCATTGATGAAGCCCGCCAGGGCAAACACCGACGAGGTCAGCACCGCCGCGGCGATAATGGCGGCGAAATGCGCCACCGGCAGGCGGGCGAAAAACAGCGACACCACGGTCACCACCAGTCCCACCATCAGGCCGCGGATCACTCCGCCGATGGCGTAACCGGCGACGATGATCCAGTTCGGCAGCGGCGATACCAGCAGCTCTTCCACGTGCTTGCCGAACTTGGCGCCGAAGAACGAGGACACCACGTTGCCGTAGGAATTGGTGATGATCGACATCATGATCAGGCCGGGGGCGATGAATTGCCGGTAATCGAAACCCGCCATCGGGCCCACGCGCCGGCCGATCAGGCTGCCGAAGATGATGAAATACAAGGTGGCCGTGACCACCGACGGCACCAGCGTCTGGCCCCAGATGCGCACGATGCGGCCGTATTCGCGGATGACGATGGTCTGGAAGCCGACCCAGCGCACCATGGCCAGTGGCATGTCAGACATCGGCAATCCGATTCTCGACCAGCCGCATGAAGATCTCCTCCAGGCGATTGACCTTGTTGCGCATGCTTACCACTTCGATGCCGTGGCGCGACAGGCGCTCGAACAGCCCGTTGAGGTTCTGGTCCTTGGCGATATCGACCTCGAGCGTGTGCTCATCGACCCGCCGCAGCGGAAAATCGGCCAGCGCCGGCGCCGCGGCGACCGGGTTGCGGGTATTGAGCACGAACGATTGCGTATTGAGCCGCCGCAGCAGGCTGCTCATGCGATCGCGTTCGATGATGCCGCCATGATCGATGATGGCGATATTGCGACACAGGCTCTCGGCCTCTTCCAGGTAGTGCGTGGTCAGGATGATGGTGGTGCCGCGGGCGTTGATGTCGCGCAGGAAATCCCACATGGTGCGCCGGATCTCGATGTCCACTCCGGCGGTGGGCTCG
>DASXLF010000478.1:0-2273 GCA_036496405.1 Steroidobacteraceae bacterium
GTCCGGCCACGTTCACACCACCAGTGCGCGCCGCAACACCGCCAGGAGCGCCCTGAGCCGGCGCAACGGCTGCCTTGAGCGTGGCGTATCCCTGCGCCGTGGGATGCACGCCATCCGCCGACATCTGGTCAGCCGGCAGGGGCACAAAGGTGGCGCCATACGATTTCGCCAGAGCCTGCAGCTTCGCGTTCGTGCCCGGCGCCTTGGCCTCGACAGCCGGGCCAACGCCCAGCACCGTGATGCGGCCGGCATTGCCTCCCTGCACCTCCCGGATCTGCTGCTCGATGCTGTCAAAATCGGCCGGGTTGTTGGAGGCGCCGGTGGAGAGCACCACCGGCTGACCATTATATTTGCCGGCCCGTGAGTCGGCCCGTACGCTGGCGAGCACCTGGTCAGGTCGGGCGCTCTTGACGCCAGTCCCCCCCAGACCATCGGCGGTGGCCAGACTATCGCCAGCGATTACCGGCTGCCCTGGCGTGCTGGTGCCGGCGCCACCCCACTGCGAGACCAGTTGCGTGGCGGTGCCGGAGCGGCGAGCCGCCTCGGCCTGCACATCCTTCGGCCGCAGATAGAATTGCGAGACGGCTGAAGCCTTGGCGGCGGGTCCCTGTGCCGCAGCAATACGGTCCCGCGCAGCGCCCTCTGTGGTGTTGAGTTCATGGATGACATAATCAAGCTGCTGGTCGAGTGGCGCGTTGTCCGGCGCGCCGCCGAAGACGCTTTTGTAACGGTTATATCGGTCGTCACGCCACTGGAATAGCCCGTGGGATGCGCCCTGATCGCCGGCGCCTGTGTTCGGATTGGCAGAACTCTCGTGCAACGCATTAGCCGCGAATGCCGTGGCCGTATCGGTATCCAGTCCGCGCCTTATCAACCCATCACGGACCGCCTGTGCGCGGGCGAGCGCATCTGGCTCGATGGCCCCTGATGGTGCACCACCAGTAGACGCCGGCGCTGTTGCCGTGGGCGGCTTTGACGCGTCGGTATATGCCTGGTTGGTTCGGAGGTTAAAGCCCCACTCAGCCTGTGTCTGGCTCGGCGTGCCCATCCGCGCCGCTACCTGGAGATGAGCCAACCCCGGATACTCCGCCGGCGCATTCGGTGCGTAGCCGTTCGCCTTCAGTTGCCCGATGATGCCTGGCCACGCGGCGGCCCGCGCCTCTTCCGTGGGATATAATGTCGGATCGATCAGCGTGGATGCCGCCCGCGCCACCACCTCGGTGTTGTTGGCAGCGATGTCCTGCCCGCGCTGCACGTTCAGCAGCCGGTTGGCCTCAACCTCCTGCGTCCCTGCTCCAGACAGGGTCTTGTACAGGATGTTCGGATCAGCGAACGTCGAGGTCTGTGCGCCGGACATTTAGAAGACGCCCCCTGGATTGAATGTCTGGGTGCCATATCCAGGGGACGTTCCTGGAAGATTGGTTGTGCCTGCCATATAATTCGGAGCCGGCGGAGGCGAGAATAGTCCTGTAAGCCAGCTATTTACGCCCTTGTTCTGCAGCAGACTGTTCACCGTATTCCCGAGACCGCTCGTGGTGTTGCCGAGGATGCTGTTCTGCGCATTCGCCGCCCCGGTTACGACGGCATTCTGTGAACTGGCGTTGCCCTCCTCTTGGGAGATGAGGTTTCCACCGGCATTGATCGATTGCCCGACAGCCGTATCTCCCATGCTGGATAGGTTGGCTAGCCGATTGTAGTACTGCCCGAAGTCCTGGTTAGCCAACCCCTGGCCGTATGCCTCCTCGGCCTTCAGCGTCGCGCCGCTACGCAACATGCCTTTCGCCGCCGCGCCGGCATCGACCGAGCGCAAGCCCTGCTCCAACTGCCACTGATAGCCCGGCGAGGTCTGGTAGCGCTGCATTGCGGCAGCCGCCGCATCCGGTCCATTCAGCCCCAGCAGATCTGCCGTCGCACCAGTCCCTGCTGTGCCTGCCGCAATGTAGGGTGCCAACTGATTCTGGCCCTGCGCATAGTTCTGCTGCATCTGCGGCAGGATGAGTTGCAAATTGCGCTGCGCCTGTGCCCCAGCCTTCCCGGCGGTGCCGGATTGCATTATGCCGCCGGCCAGGCTGCCCGCCGCAGAGATGCCGGCGCCGACGATTGCCCCTACCATCTTAGTCTCCTAGCCACAGAGAGTAGTGAGTTTCTACTGGTCTGAAACCGAACGCTTCCAACAGCCTCCCCGTGGGAACGTGCAGCTTTTCTCCAAGGAACATGCGCTTAACGCCCCGGCGTTTGCATTCGGCAATGACGGCGCGCAACAGGCGCTTCCC
>DASXLF010000479.1:0-1551 GCA_036496405.1 Steroidobacteraceae bacterium
ACGATGACTACTTTGGGGGTGGCCACGCCATCCGCCCAAGTAAAGTCCCGGCCCGCCCGCAAGCTGGTTTCAGCGGCTTTCAAGTACCCCGGCGAAATGGAATAGTAGTGCGCGCTGGTCACGCTGTTCGAACCCTTCAGATCCGTTGTGCCCACGCGATAAACGGGCGTGTTGCTGCCGCCTGTGCTCAGCGGCGCATCGTCGACAGTGCCCGCCGCTGTGACGCCCGGAATCCGCGCGGCGTCCTCGATCATGCGCCGCTGCACGGGCAGCGCGTTTTGGTCCGAATATCCCGCCATGTGCATATCGGTCATAGCCACCACCGCTCCCTGGGGCTCGAAGCCCATCGGCCCGTGCAGCGAACGCTCCATGCCCCGGAGCGAGACCAGCGACGCCGTCACCAGGAGGGCGCACACCGCAATCTGGATTCCGAGCAGCACATCGCGCAGAGTTAGCCGGCGAATGGTCCCACTCGCCGCGGCCCCGCTTTTCATGGCCTGCGTGGCATCGGTTCGCCAGATTTGGCGCGCCGGCAAAAGCCCGGGCAGGATACCGCTCATCAGGGTGAGAAGCATGGCGATGGCGTACACACGCGCATCGGGGATAACCGCGACATGAATTGGGAATTCCGCGATCGGCTGCCAGCGGGTCAGTGCTCCAAGCAATGCGGCGGCGATCAGGGTCCCGGCCACTCCACCGCCGACTGAAACCAGCGCCGCCTCCATGAGCACACGCCGCAGCAGGCGCCAGCGCGTCGATCCGATCGAAAGACAAATGGCCAGCTCGCGGGTGCGGTCCGCGGCGCGAGCCGCAAAGATGCCGGCCAAGTTGACGCATGCCGCCACCAGCACCAGCAGTGCCAGCACCATGATCGCGGCCAGAAATGGGCGCGCCGGCCCGCCCAGCATATCGCCCATCAGCCCCGGCTTGACCAGGCGCACGCCGAGGCCGTCATCGTCGACAGGATGTTCGCGGGTCAATTGATGCGCGACGGCAAGCAGGTTATCGGCGCCCTGCTGCGGGGTGACTCCCGGTTTCAGCATCCCAATGACATCGATGCCGTGGTTGACTCGCTTTGTCAGGAAGCTGTAGCCTTCCACCTGCTCTTCGTTCACCATGGGAATCCAGAAGTCGGGCCAGAAGAATATCTCGGTTCCGTTGAACGCGCTCGGCGCCACACCGATGATGTTGAACGGGTGCTTGTTCAAGTCGACCGTCATGCCGACAACGCGCGGATCGGCGTTGAACTTCCTGCGCCAGAATGCGTCGCTCAACACGATGTACGGCGCCGAGTTGGGGCCATGCTCGTCGCTCTCGTGGAACAGTCGCCCCGCCGCCGGCTGCACGCCGAGCATGTCGAAGTAATTGCCGGAGACCTCGTATTCCCAGCACCGTTGCGCCGATCCGGCGGTACTGAATGCCGCTTCGCCGATGCGGAACGCGGCTATATCGCTGAAGGCCGAATTGTGGGCGCGGTAGTCGATGTAATCGGGATAGGACTGGGTGATATTTCCCTGCTGCTTCTGCTCGATCTGGAACAGCCGCTCCGCG
>DASXLF010000480.1:0-5013 GCA_036496405.1 Steroidobacteraceae bacterium
CGGCACCGACACACCGTTCGACACCGCAAACGAGGTGATGACCCAGGTGCCTTGATCGGCACTCACACCCAGGTCCCCGGCAATGGTCGGAATCGAAACGTTGGCGATGCTGGTGTCCAGCACCTGCATGAACGTTCCCAGCGCCAGCGCCATTGCCGTGAGCGTCAATGCACCGCTGCTCAGGGGCGGCGGCGAAGTCGCGCTCAAGGCTGCGCTTCCGCGATCGTTCCGGAGTTGTCGGCGATGATCCGCGCAATGCGCGCCTCGACCGCCGGATCATCACCCGCGCTGGCCTGCACCGGCTGCGGGGTGTTGCGCACCGCGCCGCCCTCGCCCGCCGACTGACTCTCGCGCAGATCCACGCTCGCGTGCACCGACAATCCCAGGCGCAACGGGTGCTCCTTGAGTTCCTGCGGGTCGAGCAATATGCGCACCGGCACGCGCTGCACTATCTTGATCCAGTTGCCGGACGCGTTCTGCGCCGGCAGCAACGCAAACGCGCTGCCGCTGCCCGCGCCCAGCCCCACCAGGCGGCCGTGGAATTCGACTGCACTGCCGTACAGATCCGCGCGCACACTCACCGGCTCGCCGCTGTGCATGTGCGAGAGCTGCACTTCCTTGAAATTGGCGTCGATCCAAAGATCATCCAGCGGGACCACCGCCAGCAGCGGCGCTCCGGCAGCGATACGCTGGCCCACCTCGACATTGCGCTTGGCGATCACCCCGCCGACGGGCGAGACCAGCCGTGACCGGTGCAGCGCCAATGCCGCGTTACGCACGGCGGCCGCAGCCGCCAGCACCTGCGGATGATTATCGATGCGCGTGCCCTGGGTCTGGGCGAAGGTCTGCGCCAATTGCTCGCGCGCCGCGGCCACCGACGCGCGCATGGCCACGACCGTATCCTGCGCGTGTGACAGCTCTTCGCCGGAGATAGCGCCATCGGCCAGCAGGCCCTGACGCCGCTGCAGATCCGACTCGGCGGTGCGCAATGCCGACTCACGCTGCCGGATCTGCGCCTGCAACTGCGCGCCCTGCGCGAACAGCCCGCGCACCTGTCGCACGCTGCGCGCCAGTTCCGCCTCGGCGTTGGCGCTCGCCACTTCGGCATCGGCCGGATCCAGGTCCACCAGTGGCGCTCCGGCCGCCACCGTCTGCGTATCATCCACGTGCACGGCCAGCACCGTGCCCGGCTCCTGGCTGCTGATCTGCACCACATCGCCGTTTACATAGGCATCATCAGTGGTTTCGAAGTAGCGCGCGTGGCCGAACCAGTAGACGCCATAGCCGATGGCGGCCAGCAACAGCACGAGCGCGAGAATGAACAGCCACAGCCGCCGTGCGCCGTTGTGCGGATGCGTTACTGATGCCGGTTGGGGTGTATTCATATGGAATCCGGGTTGAAGCTGCCGCCCAGCTCCAGCAGCAGGCTGACGCGCGCCACCGCCAGGTCGGCCACGATCTGTACGCTCTGACGGCGCGCGTTGAGCACCTGGGTTTCGGCACTGAGCACCGACAGATAGCCGGCGAGGCCCGCGCGGTAACGTTCTTCGGCAATCCGATAACCGTCCTGGGCCGCCGCCAGCGTCAGCTGCTGATCGCCGCGTTCACGTGTCAGTGCTTCGATGTCGGTGAGCCGATCGGCGGCCTGCTGCACCGCGTGCAGTACCGTGTCGTCGTAGGCGGCGACGGCAGCGTCGAGTGCCGCTTCACTGCCTTGGTATTGCGCGCGCAATTTGCCGGCGTCGAACAGGGGCAGCGACACCACCGGGCCGACGCCGTAGCCGCGCGCTCCGGCCTCGATTAGATCGTTCAAGCCGAAACTCGCCACGCCGGCCAGCGCGCGCAGGCTGACGTCCGGATAAAACGCAGCCTTGACCGCGTGCCGCTCCGCGTCGGCCGCTTCGATGCGTGCCCGTGCGGCCAGCACATCGGGTCGGCGGGCCAGCAGATTGATCGGCAGCTGCGCCGGCAGTGGCAGTAGCGCATCCAGGTTCAGCTGCGGCCGGACGATGGCGGCGTAGGCATCGGTGCCCTCGCCGGCAATCAGCGCCAGCGCATGCACGGCCAGCACAGCCTGGGCCTGCGCCTGGGCACGTTCCACCCGCGCCTGCGGCAAGGCGCTTTCCGCCTCGCGCAATTCCAGGCGCGTGTCCAGGCCGGCCGCTACGCGCTGGCGCGTGAGATCGAGAATGTGCTGGCGCTGTGCCTCTGCCTGCTGGGCGATATCGGCAAATGCATTGGCGCGATACAGATCGACATACGCCTGTACCAGGGCGGCGGCCAGCAGCAATCGCGTGCTGTCGCGCTCCAGTTCGGCCGAGCGGGCCAGCGCGCGCGCCTGCGACAGGGCGCTGGCCTGCCGTCCCCAGAAGTCCAGGTCCCAGGACAGGCTGGCACCGATCTGGGCCATCCAGAAATCGCTGCCGGCCAGGGGCGGTGGAATGATGTAGTGCTCGGGCGCGTGCTGACGCAACGCGCTGCCGCTGAAACTGGCCTTGGGCAACAAGCCGGCGTGGGTCGCATCGATCTGCGACAGAGCGCTGCGCAATTGCGCCGAAGCCTGCGCCAGCGAGGCGTTGGCCGCGAAGGTGTGCTCGATCAAGGCATCGAGCTGCGCATCGTCGAAGGCCTTCCACCAGGCGTCCTCGGCGGGCGCCACCGCCGGCGCGGTCAGCCCGAGTTGACTGGCATCCAGGGCGCTCTGCCGCGGTGAGTCCCTGGGTGCCAGCACGCAGCCGCCCGTCATTGCAGCCAGCGCTGCCAGCACCGCGGCCGCCACCGCAAGCAGTGTCCTTGAGCGCCGCATCAGCTGTCCGCGGGCGCGAGCCCGGCCTGCATGCCGGCGATGAACTTCTCGAGCAGACGCACCAGCTCTGCGTGTTCGGCGCGGCTGAAGCCAGCGACCGCCTGATTGAGCTTGTCGACCACCAACGGGATGAGCTGCTCGCAGGTCCTGCGGCCGGCGGCCGTCAGGTGCAGGTCAACCTTGCGACGATCCTGCGCGCTGCGCCGCCGCTCGACCAGACCGCGTTCGGCCAGCTGATCGATCACCCGCGTCAGCGCACCGCTGTCATGGCGAAACTCGTGGCAGATGTCGCGCAGATTGATCGCCGCGCGCGCTCGCAACTGCATCAGGATCACATACTGCATAAAGGTGAAGCCGTGCGCGGCGAACGCCGGTTCCAGCGCATCGAGCATCAACGCATAGGTGCGCTTGACCAGATAGCCGACGCTGTTGCGCGCCTGGTAGGTCTTGATCTGGTAGTGCTGCGGGGCCATTGCATGCCTGGGCATTTACTGCTGAAACATTTACTGCTTAGGCAGCTATTTTGCCGATTTCCGGGGCGCCGTCAAGTGCCGCCGGCCGCGGTTCAGAAATTCTTTGATACCGTCAGCCGCAGCGCGCGCGGCTCGAGCGGATGCACGTGAATATCGGCCTGACCCTCGGCCGGCTCTCCCGGCAGGCGATCCACGTACCAGTACTCCATGGCGTTGGCATGGCTATTGAGGATATTGAACACTCCGACGGCAACGCCCCAGCCGCCGGCCAGGGCATAGTGAATGTCGCCGCTCCACTCGCCATAGCCCGAGCCCTGCACCCGATCGTCGGACGACAACGGAAAGGCGCCGAGATAGCGGTATTCCAGCCCGCCGCTCCAGTGACCGAGGTTCTTCACATAGACATTGAGCGAACCGGTGGCGAACGGCGCATTGGGCAGATAGAAGCCGACATGGCCGGTACCGTCATCAAAGGCCGTGGTGTAGCGCGCGCGGTCCTGGGAAAAACTGCCGTAGAACTCCAGCCAGCGCAGGGCCTGGTAGGTGGCGTTGATTTCATAGCCGATGCGGTGGCTGCCTGGCCCGGCGCTGTCCATGCCCTCATCGGGGTTGTAGGTGATCTCCGATTGGGCATCGAGATTGAACACTGCCACGGTGGCAGCCAGACGCTGCGCAAACAGCTCCTGGCGCAGCCCGATTTCCTCGCCGGTCTGGCTGGCCAGCAGCGGCGCCCCGGGGGTATGGGTGAGCCGCGCCTGGTTCACGCCGCGCAGATCGTCGCTGTGAAAGCCGCGCCCGGCACTGAAGTACAGCTCCGAACCGGCCGCCAGCCTGAAGATCAGGCTGGCCTTGGGCTGCAGCAGCGCGCGGCTGGCGGACCCGGGATTACTGCCGCTATCGCTGCCGTACACATAGTCTTCCCGCAATCCGATCACACTGCGAAACCACGGGCTCCAATGCGTGCTCGCCTGCGCATACCAGGCATCGCTGGCCAGATGGATCTGATCGTCTTCGCTGAAGCCCAGCGGATGATCGGCGGCGGGTATGGGCTGCGCATTGCGAGTGGGTATGCGTGCGACCTGCAGAAAATCGTAGCGCGCCTGGAAGCCGAGCAGCAGTTCGCTGTCCCGGCCCAGCAGCGTCGCCGGGCGGCGATAACTCGCGGCGCCCCCGAGTGTGGTGCGGTCCTCGTGCTGCTGTTCCTGATCGCCATTGACTGGATCGATCAGGAAATGCGTGAAGTCGTTGATCAAGGTCAGATGATTGCTGAACACATATCCCGAGACGCTCAATTCTCCCGCTCCCAGCGTCTGGTGCTCTTCCGCGGTGAAATTGGCTCGCTGGGCGCGTCCCTGATCGGTCGGATCCAGCTGACCGAAGCGGCCGATCAGGCCCTCGGTAATGGCGCGTTCCGGCACGTCCGTCTGGTTATTCCATAAGCTGTGGTAGAGCGACGCAGTCAGCGAATATCCGACCTGCGGAGTGCCGGCGCTGTAACGCAGCAGGCCGTTGAACTTGCGTTGATCGCCGGGCGTGGTCCACGGACCATCATAGTGCGTCAGCTCCAGCGCCCCCAGCAGGTTGCCGGCGCCGAGGCTGTTCGATCCGGCCGTGAACGCGCGCTGATAATCAAACGCTCCAGTGCTCAAGGCCACCTGGTCGGCAATGGTATCGCGGTAGCTCACGTGCACTGAGCCCACGGAGGCGAAGTCGCCCTCGTCGGCGTACTCGGTA
>DASXLF010000481.1:0-11837 GCA_036496405.1 Steroidobacteraceae bacterium
GTCGAAGGCCAGGGCGAGCCGCGAGAGATGATCAGAGTGGTTCGAGCCCTTGAGCAAGACCAGATCGCCAGGCCGTGAGAACTGCTGCAGCCACTGCGTGGCGGCCTGAACGTCGTCGAATCCGTGCAGGCGATGTCCGGCCGCGCCGACGAAATAGGGCTGCAGAGTCTTGGCGCGCGCACCGACCAGTAGCACGCTGTCGGCGGCCGCGAGTGCTTTTGTGACGCTGCGCCGGTAGACCGCAGTCGAGTTACCACCGTAATCGGAGATGGTGGCGAGAACAATGAGCTTGCGGGCCGCCACGGCATCACCCATGAACTGCCAGACGGAATCCAGGGACATCAACGGCGCCTTCCAATCGTCGCGAATAAAGATCACTCCCCGCGCGCTCTGCTGCACGCTCATTCGCCCGAGTAACGGTTCGTGGGATTTCATGGCGAGCGCCGCCTCGGCAAGCGGCACACCCAGCGAGCAGGCCGTGGCGATGGCGGCCAGAGCGCTGCCGGCCTGATGCGATCCCAGCAGCTGGGTTGGCGCCAGTACCGTGTCGTTGCCATGACGGATTCGCAGCGCCAATCGATCCGGCCAGCGATGGGTTACGATTTCGGCCTGGAAGTCGGCGTGCTGCTGCAGACCGTAGGTCACGACGCGGGCGCGGCAATTCGCGGCCATGGTCGCGACCAGATCGTCATCGGCGTTCAGGATCGCCAGGCCATCGGCGGGCAGGCAGGCAATGAGTTTGCCCTTCTCCGCGGCCACCCCTTCGCGTCCACGAAAGAGCTTGTAGTGATCGGCGCCGACATTGGTGACAACTCCCACCTGCGGTCTCAACAACCTCATCATGGAATCGAAGGCGCCGCGTTCGCCGACGCCGACTTCCTGTACGCAGTAAGTGGTGGCCCGACCCACACTGAGCAACGTACGGGCGATGCTGTAGAGTTGGTTGTTGCTGTCCGCGCTGCGGACGCAGCGAAAACGTCCGGCGAGCGCCCGGTACAAGAGCTCCTTGGTCGTGGTCTTTCCGGCGCTGCCGGTGACGCCGATGAAGCGGGTGCCGCGCAGCATGCGCCGCCAGATCCTCGCCGCCTCGATGGTAGGCCGCCGGTACACGGTCTTGGCGGCCGCCTTGCCGCGGTGCTCCAGCGTGTCTCGCAGACGATTGAAGTAGGCTGAAGTGTTCACGGCGGTGCCGAATCCCCGATCAGGCGACATTCATCGCAGAATTTCTCCCAGCCGCAGCGCATTCGCCAGCAGCGCACCTCCTGGTCCATGGCCAGGGCCATACGCGCCAGATGATCGGCGTTATTGGATCCCTTGAGCAGCACCAAGTCGCCCGTCCGTGCAAACTCGCCGAGCCATGTGGAGGCCTCGCGTACGGTCTCGAAGGCGAACAGCTTGCCGGCAGCGATGGCTTTCAGTTTCGCCGCCGTTTTAAGTGCGAACCGGCCGATCAACAACACGTGATCCGCGGCCTGCATCGCCGACAGCGTGGCATCGCGATAGCGCGGTGACCAGGCGCCCGGATAGTCTGAAATCGTGCCCAGGACGATAAGCTTGCGGGCGGCCTGCGCCTGCGCCATGAACTGCCAGGCCTTATCCAGCGACCATAGCGGGGCCTTGAGATCATCGCGAATGAAAGTCACGCCGCGTGTGGTTTCGTGCACGCTCATTCTGCCGAGCACGGACTCATGACCGCTGACTGCCAGCGCGGCCTCCGCCAGCGGTACACCGAGCGAACACGCCGTTGCCACCGCTGCCAGTACGTTGCCCGCCAGATGCGCTCCCAGCAAGCGCGTCGGCACCAGCACGTTGTCACCGCCGTGATGGATGCGCAATGTCAGTCGCTCCGGCCAACGATCATTGATGATTTCGCCGCGAAACTCGGCCTGCTCACGCAATCCATAGGTCACGACCCGGGCACGGGAAGTCGCGGCCATAGCGGCCACCAGATCGTCATCGGCGTTGAGTATCGCAAGGCCTTCGGCCGGCAGGCAGGCGATGAGCTTAGTTTTCTCCGCGGCGACGCCGATACGCCCGCGAAAAGCCGTGTAGTGATCGGTTCCAACGTTGGTCACCACTCCCACTTTTGGCTTGAGCAGCGGCAGCGTGACATCGAAGGCGCCGGGTACGTTGGCGCCGACTTCCTGGACGCAGAATTGTGCCCGCGGGCCTACTGTCAGCAACGTGCGGGCGATCGGATACAGCACATTGTTGGAATCCCAGTTCTTCGCAGCTCGAAAGCGCATCGCCAGGGCGGCATGTAGCAGATCCTTGGTCGTGGTCTTGCCGGCGCTGCCGGTCACACCGATAAAGCAGGTTCGCGCCAGCAAGTGGCGCCAGAGCCGGGCGGCCTCGATGACGGGGCGACGATAGAGTGCCTTGGTCCTGGCGCCGCCACCGTGACGTACCCAGTCGAGCAGTGAATTGTCGGTCTTGAACATGGAAGCTTTCCGGGCGCGAAGGGTTGCGGCCCGGGCTGCCTAGTTGCTGCCGACGCTGGCCGCCGCGGACGCATGAGCGACGGTGCGAGGTCGGAGAACGAATGGCGGCAAACGTAAGCCGTCGTCACCATCGAGGAATTGGCGGCACCAGAGCTCGAGTGCCAGCAGCTCCCATACCCGCTGTACGTGAGAGTGAACCCAATGCGCGGCCCGGGATCGCTTGCCGCCGAGCCTGCTCTTGAGCCAGGCCGGATCGAGCCAGCCGCGCTCCAGCGTGACGCGATCGAGCAGCAGACCGCGGATGGCATCCAGCCCAGAATCGCTGGACAGCCAGCCCTCGTAGTCGCCGGGGAAACCCTGCTTCAGACGACGCCAGCGAACCGGCTCGGGCAGGATGCCTCCGGTCGCCTGGCGTAACAGCAGCTTGGTCCAACCGGCGCCAATTTTATGGTCGTACGCCAATGAAAAACAGAATTCGACGATGCGATGATCAAGAAAAGGCAGGCGTGACTCGAGTGAGAACGCCATGCTGATTGCATCCTCGGAATGCAGCATCTCCGGCAGGCCAGCGCACTGTAATTCCGCCCACAATGCGTTATTGAGCCGGCTGCGATAGGGCCGCCCCGAGGTGGGTCCGGTCCAGCCGCCCGTGATGCGCTGCTTCACCATGGGTCGGCGTGCAATCGCGCCGTGGCGTGCGAGCGGATGCAATAGACCGTGCGGAGGCACCAGTTGCCTGGCCAGCGCACCGCGCATGAGCTGCGGCAGGAGACGACGAATCCCGTTCGCCATTTTGCCCAGCTCGTACAGGTCCCGGCCCAATGTCCATCGGGAATACTGGCCTGCCAGCCGTGGATTGAGCCGATCCAGCGCGAAGGGCAGGATGAAGCGCTCGTATCCGCCCAATATTTCGTCGGCTCCCTGGCCCCCCAGTACCACAGTGACGTGTCGGGCCGCTTCCTGCAACACGTGCCACTGGGGATAGCGGCCGCGCAGGGGCGTGGGGCCGTCGTGATGCCAGACGATTGAGCCCATGGTCGCGAGCAGCTTATCCGCGGATGGGCGCACCCAATGCACCGCATAGCGGTTGGGATCATCCGCCACCATGGCCGCATAGCGGCTTTCATCCAGAGCCTCATTGTCGTAGCGCAAGGAGAAGCACTGCAGCGCCGCTCCGGGTTCGCGTGCCGCCAGACGCGCGATGGTACTGGAGTCCAATCCGCCACTCAGCATTACGCCGAACGGCACGTCGCTGCGCAGACGCACTTTTACGGCGTCCGTGAGCAGCGCGCGCAGCGCTTCGGGCGCATCGGGCCGCGAGGCTTCAATTCCCGGCCGGAAATGCCAGTGCTGGCGGTTGTTCTCGCGCCGTGGCTCGACGTACAACAGTTGCCCGGGCAGCACCTGGCGAATGTTCTCGAAAAATGTGTGCTCGTCCGCGTCGGGCACGGCGCCCAGTACAAAGTCGTGAATCATTGCGTGATCAGGCCGGCGCTCTTCCGCAAAAGCGGCCAGGAGAGCCTTGGCTTCCGAAGCAAACGCAATGCGCGCGCCGCGTACGGAATACAGCAGCGGCTTGATGCCGAAGCGGTCACGTGACAACAGTAATCGCCGCTCGGCGGGCTGCCAGAAGGCGGCCGCCCACATCCCGTTCAGGCGTGCGAAGCAGGCCTCTCCCCACAGCCGGTATGCCCAAAGCAGCACTTCGGTGTCGTTGTCGGCCCGCAGGCGCGCGCCAGCCTGGCGAAGCTCCGCGGCGAGCTCGAGATAGTTGTGGATTTCGCCGTTGTACACCATGCAGACCGACCGATCCGGTAGCCAGATCGGCTGTGCGGCTGCGGCTGACAGGTCGATGACCTTGAGCCGGCGGTGACCGAGGCCAATGTCACCAGCCACGTAAGCGCCCGCGCCATCCGGGCCGCGATGAACCAACGCCTGCACCATGGACTCAAGCGCGTGATGTTCGACCGCGCGACCGTCCCGGTGCCAGATACCCGCAATGCCGCACATCCTGCACCCGCCGCCCTAAGCGGTTTGCAAGCGCACAACGGTGCGAGATCGTGATGACAAGACCCGCAAATTCAAGTGTGATGTCGTCCGTCGCGCAACGTGAGTTCATCGTGCGCGGCGGCTTCAGCTGGTTGCTGGTACGAGTACTGGCCGGTGGCGCGTTGAAATATCGCCTCGTATTGGCGTGCTACCGCGCGCCAGGAAAAATGTTGGTGCGCCAGGGCGCGATTGGCGGCAGCGAAGCGTTCGCGCAGCGCCGGATTTCGCGCCAGCGTGTGCAGGGCTGCGGCCAGCTCCTCCACGTTCTGGGGCTTGAACAGCAGACCGTTGCTGCCGTGCTCAATCAGCTCCACGGTGCCGCCGACGTTGCTTGCGACCAGCGGCAGTCCGGCACCCATCGCTTCCAGCAATGCCATGCTGCAGGATTCCGCCAGTGAGGCCAGCACGAATATGTCCGCCGCGGCGTAGAGTTCGGCCAGGCCGGCGCGGCTGACGAATCCGTGAAAGCGGATCCGGGCGGCGACGCCACACGCGTGCGCCAGCCGTCGCAGTGTGCCGCTGTCGGGGCCCTCGCCAGCGATATCCAGCGACAAATCTTCATTACCGGGCTTCGTCAACGCCATGATCAATGTGTCGATGCCCTTGCGGGCGATCAGGCGGCTGACCACCAGGATGCGCAGACCCGTGCGCGTTTCGCGCGCGCTGCGGGTGGCGGTGACGGAAGTACCGTTCAGGATGACATCGACCGTCAGGCCGGGAGCAGAATTGAGCGCCATTTGGCGCAGATTGGCGCTATTGGTCACCACCCGATAAGCCCGGCGCCAGATGCGTCGGGTGACTGGCAACAACGTCCGATGCAGCCAGTCGAGCGCCGGGTCGTAGCCGGGCACGTCGGAGCCGCGCAGAGACACCACATAAGGCTGGCGGCGATGCTCGCCCGGCACCAGGGCCAGCAGACCGGTCGGCAGACTGAAGTAATAGTGATAGGCATCGTAGTGATTCGTGCGCGCGAGTTGCCGCAGCCGCGTGGCCGCGAATCCCAGAAAAGTAAGCGCACCGACGACCCCCGACTCGTGAATGCCACGGCGATAGGCACGCACGCGGTGCACGTGGATTCCATCCATGAACTCATCGGCGCGACTGCCTTCGGTGGCGATGGTGAGGAAGTCGACCTGATGATTCAGGCCTACAAATTCGCGCGCCAGCGCCAACGAGGCATGGGCCGCCCCACCTCCGACCGGCGGGAATTCGTAGTTTAGGAACAATAACCGCATAACAACCCGAAGCGTCCCGTTTCACCGACGACGTGACTATAGGCAGCCCCTCCGGACCCAGATGTGACCAATATCACGTACATCCTGTCGTGGATTGCGTCCCGCTCCCATGCCGCGTCCGGACCTTGCTCTAGGTCACGGCCCGAGCCCATGTCCCTATGGCACACCCCCCGGCCACGGCCGCCTGGTCGTCGATGGCGGGTTTTGCGCCCGGATTCGGTTCTATTCACTTTGGCGATCGACGCACAGCATTGACCCATTGATGCCGGCAGTCAAACGCGCCATCCTCGGACACCAGCCCAAGAAGTAATCGCCAATGACGGTGCTGTCGACACAGCAACAGGCCCACGTCAACGCGCTGCTGGACGAGTTGCTGGATTTGCCGGCGGACCGGCGATCTCAGCGGCTGCTCAGTCGTGACGTCGATGATCCGGCTGTGCTCTCGGAAGTGCAGAGTCTGCTGCGCGCCGCATCGGCCGCCGACGGCTTCCTGCGCAGTCCCGCTCGCCCGGCGGTCGAATCAACCTCTCCCGCCGCCGCCTCCTCCGGCTTGCGCTTGGGGGCTTGGAGAGTCACGGGCATCATCGGCCGCGGCGGCATGGGAGAGGTCTATCAGGCCACGCGCGTGCAGGGCGACTTCGAGCAACGCGGCGCGATCAAGCTTTTGCAGCACGACGCCAGCGCGCAGCTGGAGCGATTTCAGGCCGAACGTCAGATCCTGGCGCGCTTCGAGCATCCGGGTATCGCCCGCCTGCACGACGGCGGCGTGAGCCCCGATGGCCGCCCCTATATGGTGATGGAGTTCATCGATGGGCGTCCCATCACCGAATACTGCGCACAGACCGCGGCCAGCTTGTCGCAGCGCCTGCAATTGTTCATCCAGGTGTGCGAGGCCGTGGCATACGCGCACCGACACCTGGTAGTGCACCGCGACCTCAAACCCTCCAACATCCTGGTGACTGCCGAAGGCCAGGTGAAGTTGCTCGACTTCGGCATCGCCAAGCCGCTCGATGCGCAGCAGTCACACCTGACCGCGGCCGCCATTGCGCCCTTGACTCCCAGGTGCGCCGCGCCCGAGCAACTCACCGGCAAGCCGATCACCACTGCGACCGACGTCTACGCTCTGGGCCTGCTGCTGTTCGAGCTGTTGACCGGCGCACATCCCTGGGCGGGCGCGGATACGCCGGTACTGCAGGTGCTGCGCACGGTATTGCAGCGGCCCGCGCCCATCGCCAGCCAGGTCGCAGCCGCGGAGAATGATCCACCGGTGCCCGCGCCGCTGATTCGCGGTGATCTCGATGCCATCATTGCCAAGGCTTTGCGCGCCGAGCCCACGCACCGCTATGCCACCGTCGAAGGGCTGAAGCTGGACGTGAAGCGCGCGCTCGAGGGCGCGCCGGTGACCGCGCGCGAGGGCGCACGCCTGTACGTCCTCGGCCGTATGTTGCGTCGTTATCGCTGGGCGTTCGCGGCGCTCGCTGCTGTGATCGTCTCTCTGGCCGTTGGACTGGGACTTGCGGCGTGGCAGGCCGAGCGTGCGGCAATTGAGCGTGACATCGCTCGTCGCGACGCCGCGCGCGAAGAGGCGGTGCGCTACAACCTGACGCAATTGTTCCGCTCGGCAATCGCCGATCAGTCCGCGCATCCGGCGACCGCCAAGAGCATGATCGATAGCAGCGCGCAGCGGGTATTGCACGAGTACCGCGAGCAGCCGCAGTTGGCCGGTCAGATCGTACTGACGCTGGCGGATCTCTACGGGGCGCTCGAGGACGTGGCCGGCGCTCGCGCGCTGCTGGAAGGTTTTGTCGCACAGGCCGGTACCAATGCCGATCCCGCGGCGGTGGCTGACGCGCAGCAGAAACTGGCCAACATCGAGCTGCTCAGCGGCCATGCTGAGCACGCGACGCAATTGCTCGATCAGGCGGCCGTGTATTGGGCGCGCTGGCCCAAGCAATATACCGAGGAGCGGCTCGAAGGGTTGGGCATACGCTCGCGAGTGCAGCGCGCGGGCGGGGACCTGGACGGCGCGATCGTCACCAGCCGGCAGGCGATCGCCCAACGCATCGCGCTCTCCGGACATGATCACCGGGAAACGGCCATTCTTTTTAACTCGCTGGCCATCACGCTGGCCTCCGCCAATCGGTTCGACGAGGCCCTGGCGGCCTATCACGAGACCACGGCCATCTACCGCGCCATCGGTCTCGGCGACGGTCTGGATGCGCAGATCATTCTCGCCAACACCGGCACGCTGGATCTGCGCCTTGGACATTTGCGCGACGCCGAGACGTTGCTCAAGAGCGCCATCGAGCGCGAGCGGGCGCTGGCGGGTGACTCGGCGGCCGTGGCCGCGGCGCTGAGCTACTACGGCCGGCTGCTCACCATCACCAATCGCAATGCGCCGGCCATCGCGGTGCTGACGGAAGCCGGCGCGCTCGGCACGCGCTATGCGGGCGCGAGCAGCCCGCTGAATGTGCAGAACCAGTTGTTCCTCGCCGAAGCCCAGATTGCCGCCGGTGACCTGGTCGGCGCGCGACTGACGCTTACGTCCGCGCACGATAGTGCGCTGGCGCAGTACGGCGAGGGTCACGTGCTGACGCTACGGGCACAATTGGCACAGGCGCAGCTGGCTGCCGCCGCCGGTCGCCAGGCCGAAGCACAGACGTTGCTGGTGGGCGTGGTGGCGGGCTTTCGTCATTTGGGTTCGCGGGCTGATGCCAACCTGGCGCAGGCCCTGCAGCAGCTGGCGGAAGCGCAGCTATCGCAGGGCCAGACTCAGCCGGCAATTGCAGCGCTGCAGGAGGCGCTCGCGCTGCGCGAACGATCGCACGATCAGACCTGGGAGCTGGCGGTGGTGCGTGAGCGGCTTGGCGAAGCCTTCGCCGCCGGCGGCAATGCCGCCGCACCGTCGCTGCTGCGGCAGGCGGCCCAAAGCCTGGAGGCGATTCTGGGCGCCGAACATCCGCAAACCATCCGAGCTCGAGACGCGCTGGCGCAATTTCGAACCTGAGGCCCACCGGGCACTCTCAGATTTCGCCGCTTAGCTCCCGATATAGCCACGCGCGCGCCTTCAGCCAGTCTCGCTGCACGGTGCGCAGGGAGACGCCAAGTGCGCGCGCGGTGTCCTGCTCACTGTAGCCGCCAAAAAAACGGCATTCGACCACGTCGGCCAGCCGGGGCGTTTCACCGGCCAACTTTTGCATGGCCTCGTTCAGCGCCAGCATGCCCTCGTCGGTCTCGATAGAGAAGTCCGCGACCTGCGACAAAGTGACATGCACGCCGCCCCCGCCGCGCTTGTCGGCGATACGCGCCTGCGCGTAGTTGATCAACGCATGGCGCATCGCCAGTGCCGCGGCACGCAGGAAATGCGTCTCGTCGGCGAAGCCACGGGAATCGCGCAGCCGCAAATAGGCCTCATGTACCAATGCGGTAGTTTGCAGGGTATGGCCCGCACCCATGCGGGTGCGAGCGCGCTGGGCAATGCGTTTGAGCTGATCGTAAAACGCCGGCAATAACTCGGTCGCGATGCGGCGTACTTCCGGCGACACATCGGCTTTCGCCAGCGCAGCCAGGCCGTCGACCTCCGTGTCCTTGCCGTCTTCCATCGTCCAATTCTAGTCCGGATTGATCGTGGCGGGATTGAACGCGAATTCCGGTTTTTATCAGCAGACCCGATCTTCATGCCCGGCTTCAGGAGTCCGATATGAATGCACGCATCGCCCGAATCGGCCTCGGCCTGGTCTGCGCCACGCTGTTATCCAGCGTGTCGCTGGCGCAAGGCGTCTCTAAACAGCCGGCCAAGGCCCCATTGCCCGCCAAGCCGCCGACCATAACGGCGGTCGCGCCCAAGGGGCCGATCAGCCCCAGCGGCCAGAACGACATCATCTTTGTTGGCGGCCATGGGCAGGCGCTGGGCGATGCGGCACTGAACCCGCAACCGATTCCTCCCGGCCATCCGGTACTCGTCAATCCGCCGCGTTGATACCGCAGCGTCATGGCAATCCGAGCGATAGCCTGCATCGCGCTGCTGTACGCACTCGCGGCGCTGCCCGCCTGCTCGAAAGTAGCCAGCCCGGCGGGTGCGCCCGCGGTCGCTGCCGGCAATGCCTGTGAGCGCAAGCTCATTTCTCCGGCCGATGTGGCCGGTATTTTCGGCACACCCATCATCGGCGTTGGTGGCAAGACTCTTCCCGGCGATGCGCAGTCGTGTACGTTCGAGACCTCCAGTTTTCCGTCGCTCACCATCACGCTGCGGCCGGGAGTGGGTGCGCAGACGGTGGATACCTGGGCCAGCGGCAAAATGCCGATGAAGACTACGCCGCTGCCGGGCGTGGGTGAGCAGGCCGCCTGGCAGCCCGAGTTGCACGAGGTGATCGCGCAGCGAAACAACCTGCTGTGCGACATCCAGGCCAGCGGCAGCAACCGGGATTTCACCGACCAACCCGAAGTCCTGCAGCAGAAGCTTGGCGCTCTGTGCAACAAAATATTCGCGGCCTACTAAGCGTGCTGAAGTCAGCAGCGAGGGAGATATCGTGATTTGTCCGAAATGCAGCAGGGCGGTTCCCGACAACACACGTTTTTGCGGCAACTGCGGCCAGCAAATGGCACCACCGGCGCAGCCGGCCGCTGCGGTCCGCGAACCTCCAGTGGCAGTAGCTGGCGACGGTACCGCGGCCTGGACGGCGAGCCCGCCGCAGCTCCCCGGCCTGATCGATCGCATCAAGCGCATCCTGCTCAGCCCCAGGGAGGAGTGGCCGATCATTGCTTCCGAGCCGACCTCGGTGGCACAGCTGTATACCGGCTACGTCGTGCCGCTGGCGGCACTGGCAGCGATCATGTCGTTCGTCCGCATGTCGGTGATCGGGGTCAGCCTGCCGTTCGGCGGAGCCATCCGCACGCCCATGGTCGCGGGCCTGACCTACGCGCTGGTCACATTCGGGTTCGGCCTGCTCGGTCTGTTCCTCGTCGGCCTGATTATCAACGGCCTGGCGCCGACATTTTCCGGCCAGCGCGATCAACGTCAGGCACTCAAGACGGCCGCTTATGCCTTTACCCCCGCGTGGTTGTCCACGGTACTGAGTCTGCTGCCCGGTCTGGCGACGCTGCTGCAGCTGCTGGCCGGCATCTACGGCATTTACCTGCTGTATCTGGGCTTGCCGCCGCTGATGCGCTCACCCAAGGACAAATCTTTCGGCTACACCGTCACCGTGGTGATCTGCACCATCGTGCTGGGCATTGTGCTGGGTGCGGTCAGTGCCGCCACCGGCGCTTTCGGTCACATGGCTGGCGGCTTTGCCGGTCTTTCCAACGCGCAAAGCCAGGAGGCTGCGCAGGAGCAGGGAGCCGCCATCGTCGGCAACGCCATCGGCGGTGTGCTGGGAACCGATGCCAAGGGCAAGGCCGGGTTGGCCGCGGCACTGGATAATCTGGCTAAGGCCGGCCAACAGATGCAGACGCAGGCGGCCGCGACCCCGGCGGCGGCTGTACCGACAGCACCGGCAGCCAATACCGCCGCGCCGGCAGACAGTGCGCAAAATGCCGCCGCCGCCACCTCGGCCGCCACCGGCTTGCTGACCGCGCTCGGCGGCGCGCTGGGCGGCAGCCATCCGGCCGATCCGGTCGGTTTTCAGAACCTCAAGGCCATGCTGCCGGCGGCGCTGCCCGGCATGCAGCGCACCAGCGCCGAAGGCAGCGACAAGCAGGCTCTTGGGGTCAAGGGCTCCTCCGCGAGTGCCAATTATCGCGACGCCAACGGCGCGCAGGTTCAGATCAACATCGCTGATGCCGCCGGGGTCGCCGGCCTAATGGATCTGGCCGGTGCGCTCGGCCAGACCACGAATTCGGAGAGCGACAGCGGCTATGAAAAAGATACGACGCTTGGCGGCCGGGCGGTGCATGAAAAATACGACACTAAAGCCCGGCACGGCGAATTGAGTACCATCATCGCCAAGCGCTTCGAGGTGGACGTGACCGGCGATGCGGTCGACATGAGTACCCTGGAACAGGATTTGGGGGCCGTGGACCTCGCGCGTCTGGAGTCCATGAAGGATGCCGGCGCCCAGGCCCGCTAGAGCCATATGATTTTGCAATCATATTAGTTTGATCAATTGTCCTA
>DASXLF010000482.1:0-3111 GCA_036496405.1 Steroidobacteraceae bacterium
CGAAGCCATGCGAACGCTTGAGAACGCGGGCATCCTGAGGCTCGAAAAAGGCGTCAACGGCGGTGCCTTCGTTCAGAACAAGAGCAGCGAGGCCATCGTCTCTGGCATGCTCGACATGTACCACCTCGGTGGCATCGAGCCCCGGCACCTGACGCAGGCTCGCATCCTCTGCGAAGGCGTGGTGATCCGGCTCGCCTGTGAGATGGCGACGCCGGCCGATTTCGAGATGCTCAACGCGAACATCGAATCCGCAGAGGACGCCGGGCGTGCGGGAGATCCGAGCGCGCGCATCCGGCAGCACCTCGAGTTCCATCGACTGATCACCGGCATCACGAAAAATCCGATCCTCGTGGTGATCATGGAAAGCATGCTCGAGATCCTAGTTCGCTTTCTGCGAACCATCGGGCCCTATGACAGTTCGTTCGTTACGCCGTCTCGACGGCGCTTCATGAAGAAGTTCATGGCGCGCGATGCGGACGGCGCTGCGGCCGAGATGGAGATGCTGCTCAAGCGACTCGAGAAGAACTACCTCTCGCGCGTCAATCTGCCAACCGAGCCACAGCGGCAGGACACGGAGCGGGCGTCGGCCTGACGTAGACATCACGCGCGCCAGAGCGCTACGCCGACTGCGCTGCGCCATACTGCTGGCGCAGCGCGAGCTTCTGCACCTTGCCCATGGCGTTACGTGGCAGTTCTTCCGCGAAGTAGACCTGCCGCGGAACCTTGAACGCAGCCAGCCGATTTCGCACATGCAACGCCACTTGCTCCGCACTTGGCGGCGACGCATGGTGATCGAGCACGACCACCGCCGTGACCGACTCGCCGAAGTCGGGATGCGGCACGCCGACCACCGCGGATTCCCGTACACCAGGCAGCCCGTCGATCACATCCTCAATCTCTTTGGGGTACACGTTGAGGCCGCCAGAAATGATCAGGTCCTTGTCGCGGCCGACGATGGTGAGATAGCCGTCCTCGCTCAGCATCCCCAGGTCACCGGTGCGAAAGTAGCCGTCGACGGTGTGATCCTCCGCGGTCTTCTCCGGCAGGCGCCAGTAGCCCGCGAACACGCTCTCGCCCTTCACCTGGATATTGCCGATGCCCAGCGGCGGCATTGGTCGGTCCTGTGCGTCAGCGACGCGCAGCGCGATGCCCGGCAAGGGCTTGCCCACCGTGCCACAGCGGCGCTCGCCGTCGTAAGGGTTGGAAACGAACATGCCGCCTTCGGTCATCCCGTAGCGTTCGAGGATGGTGTGGGTGGTGCGCTCCTGAAAGGCGCGGAACACGCTGGGCAACAGCGGCGCCGAGCCCGAAATGAACAGGCGCATGCCCTGGCAGGCCGCGGCGTCGAGTGCCGGCTCAGCCAGCATGCGCGCGTAGTGGGTTGGCACCCCCATGACGACAGTGCTATGCGCGAGCAGGCCGATCGCCTGCGCGGCGTCGAAACGAGTCTCGAAGAGTACCGTGTTGCCGTTGTACAGCGCGCTGTGGAGCGCCACAAAAAGGCCGTGGAAATGGTAGATCGGCAGGATATGCAGCAAAACGTCGCCTGGCCGGAAGCCCCATTGCGTGTGCAGCACGCGCGTGCCAACCGCGAGGTTGCGGTGCGTGAGCATGGCGCCCTTGGCGCGTCCTGTGGTGCCAGAGGTGTACAGAATGGCAGCCAAGTCGCCGCCGCTGCGCTCAGCCGTCAAGCAATTCGTGCTCTCGCGGGCCACGCGATCGCGAAACTCACCGCTGCCGTCATCGGCCATCTCGACCACCTGCGCAATGGCGGTTTCAGCAGCCAGTGTCTTGCACATTGCCGCCCGCTGCGGGGCAGTGACCAGTACGGTCGGCCGCGCGTCGCCGAGCAGATGCGCAAGCTCCCCCATTTGATAGGCCGGATTGAGCGGCAGAAAGACGCAGCCGGCTCGCAGGCAGCCCAGGTAGAGCGTCACCGCGTCCAGCGATTTTTCGACCTGGGCTGCAATCCGATCGCCCGGCTGGGCGCCCAGGCGTCTCAGTAGGTTCGCCACTTGCGCGGTTCGCGCGCGCAGCCCATCGAAAGTGAGCGTGCGGCCATCGGAACACGAGAGGAAACAAGCCGAGGCGTCAGCCGGGAAGCGCATATCGAACTGCGCGTAGAGGTTCTCGTTCATGTTGACGGTCCGAATGTCAGGCCTGCGCGCGGCCCGAAGCGGCCAGACTTGCCAGCTGGCTGCCGCCGATGGCATCGAGATAGTCCACATGCCGATCCAGCCGGACGTACTGCGCCAGGTAGCGCTCGAAGGATTCGGGATCGCGGCTGGCCTTCACGTAGGCCTGCAGGTGCGGCTCGTCGTTCCGATAGCGCGACGGTGACGCGGTGGGATGAGCCCCATAGGGCGCCTCGACCACGCAGTCAACCAGCGCCGACGGCAGCTTGGTGAGGTGGTTCGACTGCCGTATCGTCTCGGCCGAAACGATACGATCGACCGACACGACCACCTTGCGCGACGCCTGCGCGATCATGGCGTCGAAGAATGGCGGCCCGAGGTACTGGACGTTGCCGCATTCGTCGGCCTGCTGCGCATGCAGCAGGCACACGTCCGGCCTGATCGGCGGGACGGCAAGCAGCCGGCGATCGCCCGGTTCTGTTGGCAGCACCCGGTAGTGCTCGGGCGTGTAGCGTGGCAGGTCCGTGCCAAGGTCCGGCACCGGCATGAAGGGCAGATCGCAGATCGCGGCGCGCAAACCGCCGGCAATCGCAGGACCGTCGAGGTCGTAGACCTTCAGCGTGCCGGCTTCGGCCTGCCGCCGGAAATGCGGCGCAAGACCGAACTGCTCGAAGCTGATGAATACGCAGGCAGTACTGCGCGCGCAGCCGGCGCCGATCAGCATGTCGGGCGCGATGGATCCGGGTGCCGGCACCAGATCCAGGTTACGTACGCCCTTGCGGATCAAAGCGCGCACCAGCGCCATCGGCTGGCTGTTGAAGATCCAGCCGCCCAGCGCGAGGCGCGCGCCGTCCTCGATATCGCTCACGGCCTCCGCCAGCGAGACCACCTTGCTCTTGCTCATGCGCACGCTCCGTTGAACTGGGAAAGGGTCGCAACGCGAACCCGATGGACAATAAAAAAGGCCCCGCGCGTC
>DASXLF010000483.1:0-1947 GCA_036496405.1 Steroidobacteraceae bacterium
TCGTCGCTATCGATCCAATCGGCGATCAACGGCGCCCACTTGCTTTCCAGCCCGAGCGCGGCCAGCAGGCGCGTGAATTCCGCTACCGCGGTGGCATTGGTGGTGCCACCGGGCGCGAGGTTGTTGATGTTGAACTTGCCCTGCTGGTCCTCCAGCTGCAGAAAGTCGAGGGTGACGCCAGGCAATAACTGAAATGGACCGTAGCTCTGCGCCCAGGGCTGGTTCAAGGCATCCTGCGTGCTGTTCGGGCCCGATTGCTTGAGCACGTAAGCGGCCATGGCCTCGGCGCCTTCGGCCACCAGGAGGCTTTGATCGGCACCAAACACCGTGCTGGCGCGGCGCGCAGCCATGGCACTGGAGAATGCGATGGCGGTGGCGAGTACTGCTGCGATCGCCACCAGCACGATGGCCGTGAGCAGCGCGATACCGCGTTGCGTGCGCCGGCTCATCCCGCCACCTCGATGTGACGCATCAAAATGCCCCAGTCCTGCAGCTCGATCGTGACCTCTACCGCTACCGGCCGTATGCGCAGCACCAGCCCCTCCTGGCCGGTACCCAGTGTCGGCATCGGCCACTGGGTTTGCCACTGATGCCCGGCATCCATGAATCGCATGCTGAAGCTCTTGACGTGATCGATCAGCATGCGCTTGATCGGTACATCACCGAGCGTGGCATCAAGTTCAGCCGTGTACGAGCGCATCAGGGCGCCGTTCTCGATGGAGTAACTCACGCGCTGTAATTCCGAGCGCGGCAAGCCGGCGGGATTGGTCCAACCGCCGCGCGTGAAACTCAGCAAGGGCAGCGCCGCGCCGTTGAGACTGGTCACATTGCCGAGCGTTAGGCTGGGAAAGGGAGTGCTACTGCCGCCGCTACTGCTACTGCTAGTGCTGGAGTCTCCCAGAGATGAGGCGGTGCTGCCAAGCATCGAGCCGGCATTCTGCGAAGTCAGCACCGCCGGCAGATAGCCATCACCGCTCAACTGGCGGACCGGGCGCGGCTGCAGCAGTTCGAAATCCTGTTCGATGGTTCGCAATGCCGTTTGCACGGCAATCAGTCGGGCCGACTGTTCATCGACCTCCTTGCGGCTGCGGAAGGCTTGATTCAGGGCTCGATAGCCGATGGTGAACATGATCGCGGTGATGAAGAGCGCCACCAGCAGCTCGATCAGGGTAAAACCCGCGTGCCGACGAGTGCTCACGGTCCACCGGAGCTGGATGGGCCTTGGGTCGGGGGCGCTCCCGGTGGCGGCAGGCCGGGAGCCATGGTGGTGCCGGGATTGGGGACCGTGCCAGTGTTGGCGCCGCTGCTGCTACTGCTGCCGGTGCCGTTAGTGTTGGGCGCACCCGGATTGGCGCTGCCCCAGTCCCCTGGTACATCACCGCTGGCGGCCGCTAGAGCATCGCCGCGAAATCCGATCACCGTCGTGGTCCACGGCGTGGCATTGGCGCCGCTGGAGCTGTTGGCGCTGGTCACGCTCGTGGCCCTGGGGGAATTGCTGCTACTGCCAGCACCGCTGGAGCTGCCGGGATTGCGCCGCACGCTCACGGTGATCTGCTGCAGACCCGGAATTTCCTGCATTGAGGTGACGATTTGCTGCCAGTGCCAGTCGGCGTTGCCGAACCCCTTGATGTCGCCCTGGGTGGTGCCGACCTGCGGTGGCTGCAGATTCAGACGCACGTCGGCCAGCCGGTTCAGGGCAATCCACTGCGCCAGGGTCTTGTCACGCAGTGCGCCGACGTTGACCGCCGCGCCACTGAGGGCCGCGAGTACCGCGCCCATGCCAAAGGCGACGATAACGAGCGCGACCAGCACTTCCAGCAGAGTAAAACCGCGCACCCGCATTCGATCACGCGCGCGCGCTATCATCGCTTGGCCTCGATGATGTCGCCCACCTGCACGGTACCGTCGGCAGTGCTCTGCAAGGTTGCGCTGCGTCCGGCGGCCGGG
>DASXLF010000484.1:0-1722 GCA_036496405.1 Steroidobacteraceae bacterium
GCTACAAACAATAACGCCGAGCCTCGAAATCGTCGAATGACTGACGGCGTAGCTTCGTGCGATGTCAACCAAGGCCTCGCCCGCGGCCCTTCGAGCGAGAGCTTCGCCAGCAGTGCAGCCTCCTATCCTGTCTTTGGAATCCTGCGGCTAAGGGCGGCGCCGATAATGCCGGCGAGCGCAATCATCGTCAGCACGGCGCCGAACCCCCCGAGCGCGAACGCGATGGCACCACCAGCAACGCCGACGCTGCCGCCAAGAAAGGTGCAGGCGTTGACAATGCCTGAACCCTGCCCCGCTTGCGCGGGCGAAAGAGCCGACAGCGCCAGCCGTGGTGCCGAGGCATAAGGCACGGCCAGACCGATGCCCATGACCAAAAATCCGATCGATAGCAGCACCAAGCCGCCCTTGGCGATGGCCGCGCCGATGATGGCGCTGGCGATCGTGATCAACGCCATACCACCCGTCAGAGCGTTTCGCAGCCCGACCCGCGCCGCCACGGCGGAAGCTAACACGGCGAGTGCAAGCAATGCTGCGCTTAGCGGTAGCAGCGAGGCGCCCGCCTCTAGCGCAGTGAGACCCAGTCCGTCCCGGCTCTGTGCATAGAGGTTGAAGTAGAGCAGCAGGCCCATAATGCTAAACATTGACAGAGAGCCGATGGCCACCCCCATCACGAAACCGCCCCGCGCGAAGAAGCTCAGGTCGACTAGCGGCGCTTCCGCACGCGCCTCTACGGAAATCAGCAGGACGAACGCAGCCGCCGCCAGCACGAATGCGCCGACAAGAGGGAGCGGTGCCGCTCCCGCGTGCGGCACTTCATGCAGGCCGAAGACCAGCGCTATCATGAATGTGGCCAGCAAAATGAAGCCGACCCAGTCTGCGCGCGGACCTTGCGTACCGACGGCACGCATGGTCGCCGAGCCTGCGGAGGCCGTACCGGCAAGGGCGATTAACATGAGCAGCGCGTTGAGCCAGAAGATCACGCGCCAGCCTGTGATGTGGGTGAGCGCCCCGCCGAGTAGCGGCCCGATGCTGAAGCCAAGCATCAGGAACCCCGTCCAAGCGCCGACCGCTTCCGCCCTGCGCTCAGGCGCCGCGCTGCTGTCGACCGCGGCCAGAGTACACGGCACCGCGAACGCTGCCGCAAAGCCTTGCAAGGTCCGTCCAGTCAGCAGGGTAGCTTGTGTATCGGCAATGGCGATGATGCAGGATGCTGCCCCGAACAGCGCTAATCCGACCATCGATGCCAGCCGCGCGCCAAACCAGTCCGCCGCCTGGCCGCCGAGCACGATGCAGGTCGCTGAGGCGACCAGATAGGCATTGACCGCCCATTGCACGCCGGCTGAGCTGAGGAAAAGCTCAGCTTGCATGGTCGGCAAGGCGGCCATGATTGCCGTGCCGTTGGCGCCGACCGCCAGCATCGCCAGACAAGACGACCACAGGACCGACGCGAACCCTGATCGCTGATTGGGGCTTAGGACCACATCAATGCCGTCTGGCGATATCACGCTGTCCGATCGCAGGCCTTAACGCAAAGAATTACAACCCTACCGATGTACCAAAATTGCGATGGGGCCAGCCACAGAGCGTTCGGAGGCTATCCGGGTTTTGCCAGCGAATCCGTGAGAAAGCTCGCAATCGCCTCGCACTCGTCGTGCCGCGGTCGCCAGGGTTCAGGTAGCCGCGCTCATCAAGCTGATCGAGTTGGGCCTTCGTCACCACGAT
>DASXLF010000485.1:0-1908 GCA_036496405.1 Steroidobacteraceae bacterium
CACGCCGAGCTTTTCGATCACGTAGCCTAGCGGCGTGTGACAAGCCAGGCACTGGCTGTTGCGCAGGAACACCGGCCGACCGCATTGGCACTGGTAGGCGCGGCTGAGCGTGGGGGCCTGGAGATCCAGTGCCTGGGAAGGGGCGTCCTGTGCGTCCTGTGCGTCCTGTCGAGTGGCAACCTGAACATCCTGGATGTCGCCCTGAGTCTCGTCTTGAGATTGCATCTCTCATTGTGGCCGTGGCGTCGTCACCGTTTCGGCACCCAAACGCCGATATCCTTGTAGGACGGCCGAATCGGCTCCGCTCCATGAATAAACCTCCCGCACAAACCTTGAGCAGCCGCTACGGCAAGCGATATCGTTGGCTGTTGCTGATGTCCGTGATGGTCGGTGTCATGGCATCGATCATGTCGTCCACGATCGTGAACGTGGCCATTCCCGGCATGAGTCATCACTTCTCGCTCGGACAAGAGCGCGCACAGTGGGTCAGTTCCGGCTTCATGGTCGCGATGACGGTCTCGATGCTGACCACGCCGTGGCTCCTCTCCCGCTACGGCTACCGCCGCACTTACGTCGGCACGATGGTGCTGCTGCTGGCAGGTGGGATGACGGGCGGTCTGGCGGCCAACTTCTCCCTCGTCCTGATTGCGCGAGTGGCGGAAGGGCTGGCGGCAGGCGTCGTGCAGCCGATCCCGGCCATCATCATCCTGCGGGCCTTCGAACCTCACGAGCAAGGTCGCGCGAGCGGCATTTTCGGCATGGGGGTCGTACTGGCACCGGCCATCGGCCCGAGCATCGGCGGCGTGCTGGTGGACCTGTTCGGATGGCGGTCGATCTTCTTCATGGTGGTGCCGTTCTGCATCGCCTCGATCTGGCTGGCCTTCAAGTTCGTGCCGACCACCGCACCGGGTGGCGTGGCCGCCGAGCGCGGCAGCGGGCTCGATTGGCGCGGCCTGACGCTCGGCACCGTGGGCACGCTGTGCCTGCTGAACGGCCTGGTCGAACTGCGCGGCAACGCGCCGCTGCAGGCGACCGCGCTGCTGGCGGCGGCAGGCATCTCCTTCGGCGCCTTCCTGGCATGGCAGGCCCGTCTCGCGGCGGCCGGCGGCGCACCGCTGATGAATCTCTCGCTGTTCAAGTACCGGCAGTTCGCCATGGGAAGCATCGTGGCTTTCATCTACGGCACCGCGCTGTTCGGATCGACGTACCTGCTGCCCGTCTACATGCAGGTCGGATTGCAACTCTCGGCCTCGCACGTCGGCACCATCCTGTTACCGGCCGGCATCGTGCTCGCACTGACCATCGCCGGCGTCGGCAGGCTGGCCGACCGGCATCCGACCTATCTGCTGGTCAGCATCGGCCTGGCGCTGCTGGCCGCGTCCTTCGCGCTGATGATGGTGCTGCGCCTCGACAGCGGACTCTGGCTGCTGGTCGTGTTCGCCATCGTCGGCCGCCTCGGGCTGGGATTCATTCTCCCGTCGCTCAATCTGGGATCGATGCGCCCGCTCGCGAAGCCGCTGATCCCGCAGGGTGCCAGCGCCATCAATTTCCTGCGCATGCTCGGCGGCGCCGCCGGCGTCAGCCTGTGCGCGATCGTGCTCGAATGGCGCTTGGCCGCGCACGGCGATTCGCTTTCCAACCCCGTCAGCAGCGCCGCCCGCCTCGCCGCCTTCGACGAAGTATTTGCCATGCTGGCCGGCCTGTGCGCCCTGGCCATCTGCGCCGCCCTCCAACTGCGCGAAAAAGCCCCTCGAACTCTGGACGAACAACCCGCCCGTTAACAAGAAGCCGGCCGCGCCAGCGTGCCGCGTTCGGGAACACGCAGTGCGCGAGCCTAGGGGTAAGCTCTACGCATGTGCCAGCTCCTCGGAATGAACTGCAACACGCCGACCGACGTGACCTTCAGCT
>DASXLF010000486.1:0-9178 GCA_036496405.1 Steroidobacteraceae bacterium
CCCAATATGACCGTGCCCGAGGATTCACAGGAATTTGCCATCAACGCCTCGAACGAGCGCTTCTGGGAGCGTCCGGTGCAGCGTTATGTGGCCGAGTGCGTGCGCGGCAAGAGCGGCATACGCAACGTGGATTTCAACATGCGCTGGATTGCATCGCTGGTGGCGGAGATCCATCGCATCCTGATGCGCGGTGGGCTGTTCATGTATCCACGCGACAACAAGGACCCGAACATGCCGGGCCGGCTGCGACTACTGTACGAAGCCAACCCCATGGCCATGATCATGGAGCAGGCCGGTGGCAAGGCGTCCACCGGCCGCGGGCGGGTGCTGGAACTCACGCCCACATCGATCCATCAGCGCGTGCCGCTGATGCTCGGCTCCAAGAATGAAGTGGAGCGCATCGAACGTTACCACCGCGAGTTCGACGCCGGTACCGATGAAGCCTATGCCTCGCCGTTGTTCAGTTCCAAGTCGCTGTTCAGTGGCGAGTTCAGTTTCGGCGGCCGCGGATAGGAGCAGACATTGTCCGCAAAACATCCAGTCATCGCCATCACCGGCTCCTCGGGCGCCGGCACCACCACGGTCACGCGCACCTTTCAGCACATCTTCCGGCGCGAGCACCTGACGCCGGCACTGGTGGAGGGCGATGCCTTCCACCGCTATGACCGCGCGGAGATGCGCCGGCTGCTCAATGAAGCCACGCAGTCGGGCACCGCGATGTCGCACTTTGGCCCGGACGCCAATTTGTTCGCGGAACTGGAGGCATTGTTCCGCAGCTATGGCGCCATCGGCACCGGCAAGACGCGAAAGTACCTGCACAACGAGGAAGAGGCCGCCCCCTACGCGCAGATTCCGGGCACGTTCACGGAGTGGGAGGACCTGTCGCCGCGAACCGACCTGCTGTTCTATGAGGGACTGCACGGCGCGGTGGTCACCGGCGAAATCAATGCCGCGCGGCACGTGGACCTGCTGATCGGGGTGGTGCCGACCATCAACCTGGAATGGATACAGAAACTGCATCGCGACAAGATCGGACGCGGCTATACCCAGGAGGCCGTGGTCGACACCATTCTGCGGCGCATGCCGGATTACGTGAATTACATCTGTCCGCAATTTTCACGCACGCACGTGAATTTTCAGCGCGTGCCGATCGTCGACACCTCCAATCCGTTCGTCTCGCGCGATGTGCCGGCCGCCGATGAAAGCATGCTGGTGATCCGTTTCGCCAATCCCAAGGGCATCGATTTCCAGTATCTGCTGTCGATGCTGCATGACTCCATGATGTCGCGCCCGAATACCATCGTCTGCCCGGGCGGCAAAATGGGACTGGCCATGCAGCTGATCTTCACGCCCATGATTTTGCGGCTGGTGGATACCAGCCGGCGGGTGCGCGGCGGCGGCTAGAGATCGGTTAGCGAAAAATATAGACCACGCATGCGGTCAGCGCCAGCAGCAGGATCGCCTGCACACGGTAGTTGCTCCACCACGGCACGTCCTCGAGCTGCCGGCTATCGTCGCGGAATGCTGCGACGGTAAACATCAGTGGGTCGATGCGTGTGCCGTTGATGCCACCGGACCACCAGCTCACCAGCACCAGGATGGCGGCGTCGATGGCCAGCAACAAAGGCGCCGCGTAGAGAAAGTGCATGTGAGTGACGTGAAACACCGCATTGCACAGAAATAGCAACAGGCCGCACGCGGAACCGAGTACCGCCGTTGCGAACGCACCCGCCGCGTTCGCGCCACGCCAGAACAGACCGATAGCGAACAGCGCCACTACCGGCGGCACGGCATAGGCCAGTACGGCCTGCAGGTATTGCCACAGCGATCCGAAATGCTCGATCTGCGCCGCCCAAATTACCGACAGCAGCAGGAAACCCGCGGTCGTCAGCCTGCCGATCAAGACCACGCGGCCTTCCGACACGGCCGGCGCAAATCGGCCGATGATATCCATGGTCATAATGGTGGCCGCTGAATTCAGGGTCGAGGCGACGCAGGCCAGAATTGCGGCGATGAAGCTGGCAACCACAAGTCCAATGAGCCCGGCCGGCAGCACGGAAAATATCAACGCTGGATACACCATGTCGGCACGCGGCAGGTGTGGCAGCAGCAGGATGGCGCACGTGCCGGGCAGCACCATCAGAAACAGCAACGGCAGTTTCAGCAGGCCTGCAAACAATACGCCGCGCCGGCCGTCGTCGACGCTGCGTGCCGACAGTACCCGCTGCACCATGAATTGATTAGTGCACCAGTAGTAGAAGCCCAGTACCGGAATGCCCAGCAGCAGGCCGGGCCACGGCACCGCCGGATCGCCAATGGGACGAATCAGCGACAAGGCCGCCGGATCGACCCGGGTCATCACATTGTGCCAGCCGCCGGCATGGTGAAAGGCCGCGAATGCTACCGCGGCAGCGCCGCACAGCAGTACCCCGCCCTGAATAGTCTCGGTGTAGATGACTGCCCGCAGGCCGCCGACGATGGTGTACAGGCCTGCGGCCCCGGCCAATACCGCAGCGATGACTGCGAGCGGCACATCCGGCAGTAGCAGCCGGCATAGCAGTGAGCCGCTGTAGAGTGCGCCCGCCGAATCCACCAGCACACTCAGGAACAGGCTCAGTATCGCGAAATACAGCCGGGCGCGCGCATCGTAACGGCGTTCCAGGAACTCCGGCATGGTGTACACCCGGCTGCGCAGCACGAATGGGAGCAGGAACAGGCAGTAAAGAACCAGAATGACGGTTGCCGACCACTCGTAGTTGTAGACCGAAATGCCAGTGGCGTAGGCAGCGCCCGCCAGGCCTATCAATGCGGTCGAGGAGGCGTTGGAAGCCAGCAGCGCCAGGCCTATGGCGCTCCAGTGCGAGGCGCGCGAGGCGAGGAAATAGTCCTCGGCACGCGGGCGGCGCCGTGCGGTCGAGACACCCACGATTACTATGAACGCGCCATAGACGGCGACGACCAACCAGTCCCAATGTCCCAATATCCCCTGCCCGAGGTTAAGGCGTCAGTTCAATGTCGGCGGACAGCGGTTCGATATTCCAGCCGCGCAGCCGCAAGTGCGCGCTGCCGGTGTGGGTACGCGGGTAGCGGATCTCGATCTGCCTGGGTTCGCCGGGCAGCAATGACAAGTAGTTATCGCTGTAAAACGCGGGCAATATTCGCGCTCCGGTGTCGTCGACCAAGGTCAGCTTCGCGGCCAGCGCCGGCGCCGTTCCAGTGTTCTCCAGCGACACGTGTACCGCGATTTCGTCCGCATTGACAGCTGCTTTAGCGCTAACACGAACTTTCTGTGGCTTGAGTGTGTTGAGTGCCTGGGTGCTCGGCTCATCGCGGCTGGGCCAGTAGATATTTTCCGACACACGCCGTCCGGCGCTATCGCTCAGCGCCAGTACCACCAGCACCACGCCGTCATGAGCCAGATAGCCGGCAAGATTCAGCGGCGCCAAGGTGGTCACCTGGTTGGCGGCCGCGGACAGGTGATCCTCGCGTGTTGCCAGCACGCGGCCGTCCAGTGCCATTACCCGGCTGGTGAGCGCGAGCTGCTCGTATGATTCGCGCGTGGTATTGACGACCGCGAGCGCGTAGTCGGGCAGGTTCATCTGCACGTGCAGCGGCTCGCTGGCTTTTTTGACGCCATAGTACGAGGCCTGCGTGTCATAGTCGGCGCTGTATATCTGCCAATGATTGCTGGGCCATGCCGGATGCGTCATCCACAGCAACCGGCCGCTGTTCTGTGTCCACAGGTGCGCCAGGAAACCCTCGAAGATCGCGCGGTAATCCACGTAGTTCATCATCTGCGCCTTGCGCTCGAAATCCTCGAGACTGTCGGCGGCGCCGAATTGCGCCGCCAGCGAGCGCATGAAGCTCGCCACATCGCCGTTGCCGCCGAAATGCCAGTCGTGATAAGCAATGGTGTCGCTGAGCGGCCAGCGATCGGCGGGCGGAATCGAGGCTTCTATGGACTCCAGCGTTGCCAGCGACGGCGTGCCCACTTCCACTGAAAAGCCGCGCGCCAGGTCGGTGAAATATCCCACCGGCGGGCGATAGTTGTACGGGCCGCTGTCCTGCAGATTCACGCGGTTGGAACTGCCGGTGTAGTAGCGGGTGCCGTCGAGCGTGGCGACCAGATCGGCCAGGCCTTCATTGATGATGGGTTGCGGCACACCTTCATTGCGCCCGAACCAGACCGCAATCGATGGGTGGTGGCGAAAACGCAGAATGGCATCGCGCGCATTGGTCAGGAACAGCGCCGGGTCCTCGGCTTCGAGCTGGAAGTCCTGGGTCGATTCCCAGAAGTCGTTGAGTACGAGTAGACCGTATTCGTCAGCCAGGTCGTAGAACACCTCCTCGGTATTCTGGCCAAGCCAGTTGCGGATGATGTTGAGATGGGCTTCCCGGTGCAGGCGGAAAAACGGCTCCAGGTGCGCGCGCGAGCTGCGCTTGCGGGAATCGTCCATGCCCCAACTGCCGCCGCGCACGGCGATCGGCGTACCGTTGACGCGGATCACAAGATAGGGTGACAGCGACAGCGTGGGCACATCATGCACGGCGCTCGAGTGCTCGCCAGCGGGTGTCAGCGATGCCGCCCAGCCATCGGCAACCTGCTTGATGGCCTCGTGACGCACGTCCACCAGCCGCTCGCCGTGCAGGCTGCCCGTGGTCGGGTCGATCTCCACGCGACGCAGGCGGCCGCTGTGATCGAACAATGACAGCTCGTAAGTGATCTGGCGGATGCCGAAGCGAATGCTCGCGGTATTCGAGACCTGGCCGTTTTCGAGCACGCGCAGCTTGAGATGATACAGTTCGGGTTGGCCGTAACCGTTGGGCCACCACAGCCGCGGCTGCTGTACCGTCAGCTGTGGAAATTCGGCTGGCGTGAGCCGGATCTCGGAGCGGCCGGGCGCGAGCTGCACTGTCTTGCGTAGCGCGACTCCTTCGAAGGCAGCCTCAATGGTGACCGCGCGCGCGGCAGCGCTCTGATTGTCGAGCGGCACCAGAATCTGCAGTGCCGCCTGATCGATCCGCGGCAATGGCAGTTGCGTGATCACAGTGGCATCGAGAATGCGTACCGCGCCGGATGCCTGCAGCGTCACGTCCTGCCAGATGCCGGTGTCGCGATCGCGGATACCCGGAATCCAGTCCCAGCCTTCGGTATCGATGAAAGTCGGGCCGTCGATGGCCATGGAGCCGCCGTTTTCTCCGGGCCCGAAGGCGATCGACTCTTCCGATGGAATCCCCGGATGGGGCGGGGGCGAGACACGCACGGCCAGCGCATTGGCGCGCCCAGGGACGATGCGATGTGTGACATCGAACACGCCGCGCGTGAAGGCGCCGCGAATGTCGCCCAGTCGCGCGCCGTTCAGCCACACTTCGGCCGCGTAGTTGATCCCTTCGAAGGTCAGCGTCAGCCGCTTGCCGGCAAGCTGCGCGGGCGCGTTGAATCGCGTGCGATACCAGTAGTCCTGGCGCGCCAGCGATTCGGGTATGACCATGTTGTTGAGGCCATAGTCGGGATCGGGATAAACACCGCGGTCGATCAGCGTGCTCAGCACCGTGCCGGGGACCCGCGCTGCGTACCACCGGGCGTCGTCATAGTCGGACTGCGACAATGCCGCGCCGCCTGCGCGAAGCTCCGGCGCTGCCCGCAATCGCCAGGCGCCAAGCTGCCAGCGATCGTCTGATAGTGGTGCCAGCGGCGCCTGCGCGATGACCGGCACGGCAACCGGGGTACTTGCGGCCGCGTGGCCATGCGGCAAGGTCCAGGGATCCTGCGGCACGGTAAGGCCAATCCACGCCTTGACCTGCACCGGCCAGCCGGCACCGACCGTGGTGAAGCTCACCAGGTCGAATGCCGGCGGGTTGGCGGCCCACGCTGCGATTGCGGCCGGCGACAGCGCCTCGCCATGCAGCTGGAATTGTGCCAGCGAGCCGCCGAAGTGCTGCACTGCCGATGGCCATCCCAGTACCGGCGCCAGCTGCAGCGTCGGACTCAGCGACGGCGTTGCCACGGCTGCATGCGCTCGTTCGTGGCCACCGGCATACAGGCGCATGAGCGTGCCGTCATAGGTGATGGCGATTGATTGCCAGACTCCCGGCGGCAGGGAATCGTTGCTGCGAACCACGGCGGCGCCCGTGGATTGCACGCTCAGCCGGCCCGAATCCAACGCCACGCAGATGCACGGCATCGCCGCGGTGGCCGCGAGGTCGCCGATCGCGGCCAATATCACCGGACCGCTTTGCGGCACATCGATCCTGATCCAGCTCGTGATCGACCAGGGCGCAGCAGCGCGCAGCATGACTGTGTCGGCGGGCAGGGCACGCGTCATGCCGATGCCGCCCTGTAACAGCGTCAGGTTGTAAGGGCCGGAGGTTCCGGGTTCGATGGGTGCCGCGAGTGCCACAGCAACTCGCACCATCGGCCACAGGATCCACAGCCACTTGAGGCGTCTGTTCATTGCGACTCTCCGGCGCGGTCGAGCGACAGGCTCAACGATTCGAGCGTGGCACCCTTGGTTTCGGGAAAGAACATCCAGACCACCGCGAACTGCGCCACCATGCAGAGGGCAAAGACGGCGAAGGGCAGCGCTGTGGTGACGGCGGCCACGACCGGATACACGGCGGCGATCACTGCATTGGCCAGCCAGTGCGTCGCGCTGCCGAGACTTTGACCGCGCGCGCGTACCGCGGTTGGAAAAATCTCGCTGAGGTACACCCAGATCACGGCACCCTGAGAGAAGGCGAAGCTGACGATGAAGCCAATCAGCAAACACAGCAGCCACTCCCGGCCCTGGCCGGTAGCCATGATCAGGCTCACGCCGCTGAGAGCCAGCGCCGTGCCGACGGCGCCGATTAGCAGCAGACGCTTGCGGCCGAGGCGGTCGATCACCGACAGCGCCGCGACCGTGGCCAACAGGTTAGCAGTGCCCACGGCCACCGATTGCAGACCGGCTGTCATCGAGCTGAAGCCGGCGGCGCGGAAGATGTCGTTGAGGTAATAGAGGATGGCGTTGATGCCGGAGAGCTGGTTGAACAAGGCCAGGCTGACCGCCAGCAATATCGGTCGCCGATACGCGCGCCAGGACAGCACCCGACTGCCTTTCAAGGTCGCGCTGCGCTGGTATGCGCTCAGTTGCGCGGCGGTATCCTGGATACCCAGACGATGCAGCACCGTGGTGGCCTCAGCCATCCTGCCCCTCACCACCAGCCAGCGTGGGCTTTGCGGAATCGCAAACAGCAGACTCATGAACGCAGCCGCCGGCACGGCACCTGACAGTAACTTCCAGCGCCAAACATCGGCTTCCGGTAGCCACGCGGACAAGGCAAAGTTGCTCAGATAAGCAAGCAGTATTCCGAACACGATGTTGAACTGGAACAGCCCGACCAGAGCGCCGCGACGCTGCGCCGGCACGATCTCGCTGATGTATACCGGCGCCAGCACCGATGAGCCGCCAATGGCGAGGCCACCGATGAATCGAAAGACGACGAAGGATGGGAGATTCCAGGCCAGTGCGCTACCCGCGGCGCTGAGCAGGTAGAACAGCCCTACGAGTTTGAGCATGTCGCGGGTGCCGAAGCGGTCACCCAGTTTGCCCATGAACAGGGCGCCGCACAGCGTGCCCCAGAGCGCGCTCGATACGGCGGTGCCCAGCGAGGCCGGGGAAAGATGGAACACCGCGCGCAGCGACTGGGTGACGCCGGAGATCACGGCAGTGTCGAATCCGAACAGCAGGCCGGCGAGACTGGCGACTATCGCGATGCGCAGATAGCGCGGCTGCAGGCTCATGTGCCGAGGGCTTCGGTCAGGACGTGGATGGCGGCGACGATATGGTAGAAGCTGCTGGCGAATGAGGGCTCGGTAATGAACACGCCGTCTGCGGTGCGCCGGTCGTGCCACAGCCCGGGCACGGGAGTCTCGAGATAGCGCAACAGCGCCTGCGCGGCGTCGGCGGCGTTGCTCCAGTAGCGGCGCTCACCGGTTAACGCGGCCGCGAGCGCCGAGGCCTTGAGCCGTTCGGTCTGCGGCCACAGGCGCGACTGCGGTTCATGCACGCTCAGGTCATCGAGCAGGGCATCGAGCACGAACCCCTTGCGTACTCCGTAGTGCTCGCCGAGCTCGATCAGTGAGCGCGCGGCACGCCAGGCAGCGCTGTCCTTATCGGGGCAGCAGCGCATCAGCAACCAGGCCCATTCAAACTGGTGACCGGGCTCGATGCGCGCGCCCTCGAGCCCCGGCGACGGTTGCCAGGCCTCATTGAAGCTCTCGCGCATCGCGCCGGTCGCGGGATCCAGAAAGTGACTCAGCGCCAGAGGTGCGATCTCATCCGCGAGCGTGCGCCAAGCCGGGTCGCTGCTGAGCTCGCACCAGGCCAGCGCCGCTTCCAATAAATGCATATGTGGGTTCGAGAGCAGTGGGAAGCGCATGGGCAATCCGGAATAAAACCCGGGGCCGACGCGCTTGAGCTGGCTAAAGAGCACCTGGAGCAGGGCCGGCGCCGAATCCTCCAATGCCGGATCCGGGCCCAGGAGCCGGCGCGCGCTCGCCATACCCAGTAACGCGAACGCCTGGTCGTACAGCAGCGCGGTGCTGTCCAGAGGCGCCCCATCGGGCGCCACCAGCGTGCGATACAGACCGTCGTCACGGCGATAGCTATTAAGAAAGAACGCCATGCCGCGCTCGACGATGGCGCTCACATCACCCTTCCAGCCAAGACTCGGTGCCAGCGCAAAGGCATAGATCTGTCGCGGCTGCACGCGCGAGCGCCGCGGCTCATCCAGCGGTGAGCCGTCGGGCGCCAGGCGTTCATGAAATCCGCCATTGCGTGGATCGATGCCGCGGCGCGCCCAGAGCGGATAAGCCTGGTGCAGCAGCCAGTCCAGCAGCTGCTGTTGGCAGACGCGCGCAGCGGCGTCGGCGTCGGCCGCGATCTGTGGCCGGCTCATGCCCCGCTCACGCGGAGCGCGCGCGCGCGGCGCTGAGTGCGAACGCGGCCACGCACGCATAGGCAATCATGGGCACCAGGTAGGAGGCGTGCAGGCCAAAGGCGTCACTTGTGCGGCCGACGATCAGCGGCAGAACTGCGCCGCCGACGATGGCCATGCACAGCAGGCCCGAGGTAGAAGCAGTGGACGCGCTCGAGCGTTCCAGGGTCAGGGTAAATATCGTCGGGAACATGATGGC
>DASXLF010000487.1:0-9567 GCA_036496405.1 Steroidobacteraceae bacterium
CTCTACTACCCCGATGCCCAGGCCGTGGCGCGCTATGTCAACGAGCACGGAATCAACGGCTTCTACAACGACTTGGGTGCGCGCCTGAGTTGCTGTCAGATTCGCAAGCTCGAACCCTTCAAACGGGCCGTTGCCGGGTACCGTGCCTGGGTGACCGGTGTACGTCGCGCGCAGTCCGACCTGCGCGCCGCCGCGCAGCCGATTGCGCACGATCCGCAGCACGGTTTGGAGAAGGTCAGCCCGTTGCTCGATTGGAGCGAGAGCGATATCTGGACGTATATCCGCGCCAAACAATTGCCGTACAACCCGCTGCATGATCGCGGCTACTCGAGCATCGGCTGCGCTCCGTGTTCGCGCGCCACGACGGCGGGTGAGGAGCATCGCGCCGGGCGCTGGTGGTGGGAACACTCCGAGTCGCGCGAGTGCGGTCTGCATCCGCGCCAGCGGCCAGCCGCCGTCGGCTGAGTGCCGGCCGCGGCGCGCATCGCGCAGCGCTTCACGTCACATGGATTATCTGCCGGTATTTCTCGACCTGCGGGACAGGCTCACGCTGGTGGTCGGCGGTGGTGCGGTCGCCACGCGCAAAGTCGAAATGCTGCTCAAGAGCGGTGCGCAGGTGCGGGTGGTGGCTCCGGCCCTGCATCCGGAGCTTGCCCTGTATCGTGACGCCGGCCGCATTGAACATCATTGCGCGCTGTTCGAGTCCTCGCACTTCGATGGGGTGATCCTGGCCATCGCCGCTACCGATAGCGCTCAGGTCAATCGCGCCGTGGCGGCCACCGGCGCCGCGCGCGGCATTTTCGTCAACGTGGTCGACGATGGCAGCGCTTCCTCCTGCATCATGCCGGCCATCGTCGATCGTTCGCCGGTGATAGTTGCCATCGGCAGCTCGGGGCAATCACCGACGCTGGTGCGACGCGTGCGAACGCAGCTCGAGGCCCTGCTGCCCGAGCGACTTGGCGAATTGGCGCGCCTGGCCGGACGTGCACGCGAGCGGGTGCAGCGTGTGCTGCCCGACATCGATCAGCGCCGCCGCTTTTGGGACCAGCTATTCGCCGGCAGCATCGCCTCCAAGGTGTATGCCGGCCGTATGCCGGAGGCCGAAGCGCTGCTGGAGCAGCAGCTGCAGGCGGGCCAAGTATCCGCTCGCGGCGAGGTGTACCTGATTGGCGCGGGACCCGGCGATCCGGACCTGCTGACATTGCGGGCCCTGCAATTGTTGCAACAATCCGATGTCGTGCTATATGACCGACTGGTCAGCGCGGCGGTGCTCGAGCGCGTGCGCCGCGATGCCGAGCGGGTATTCGTCGGCAAGCAACCGGGCCAGCATCGCAACACGCAGCAGCGCATCCACGCTTTGCTGCTCGAATATGCCGGCCGCGGCCTGCGTGTGGCGCGGCTCAAGGGCGGCGATCCGTTCATATTCGGGCGCGGCGGCGAGGAAATCGATGCCCTTGCGGCCGCCGGGATTCCGGTGATCGTAGTGCCCGGGATCACCGCCGCGCTGGGCGCGGCGGCCGCAGCGGCGCTGCCGCTCACGCAGCGCGGCGTCGCACAATCGGTCACCTTTGTGACGGCGATGGGTGAAGGAGCCGAAGCTCTTGACTGGCGCTCGCTCGCGGCGCCCGGTCAGACCGTGGTGTTCTACATGGGCATCGCGCAGTTGCCGCGCATCGTCAGCAATCTGCTCGCGCAAGGCGCCCCGCGCGAGCGTCCCGCGGCTATCATTGAAAGCGCCACACTTCCGGAACAACGCGTGCTGGCTGGCTGTCTGCATGACATCGCAGCGCGGGCACAGCAGGCGGCGGTCGAAGCCCCGGCATTGCTGCTGGTCGGAGAGGTGGCCGCGCGCGCCGCAGGGGCTGGGGCCTGGATCGAATCGGTGGGGATAAAACACGCATGACTATCGCTCAAGATTTTCTCGCCGCCGTGGGAAATACGCCGCTGATCCGGCTGCGGCGTGTGAGTGACGAGACCGGCTGCGAAATCTACGGTAAGGCGGAATTCATGAATCCCGGGGGCTCGGTCAAGGACCGCGCCGCGCGCGCCATCGTGCTCGACGCTGAGCGTCGCGGGCTGCTCAAGCCTGCGGGCACCGTGGTCGAAGGCACTGCCGGCAACACCGGCATCGGCCTGGCGCATGTCTGCGATGCCCGCGGCTACCGCTGCGTCATCGTCATGCCCGATAACCAGTCACCGGAGAAATACGCGCTGATCGAAGCGCTCGGGGCTGAAGTGCGGCGCGTGAAAACCGTGCCGTACAGCGATCCCAACCATTATCAGAAGGTCGCCGGGCGCCTGGCCGGAGAGTTGCCGAACGCGATCTGGGCCAACCAGTTCGACAACACCGCCAATCGACGCGCGCACGTGGAGACCACCGGTCCGGAAATCTGGGCGCAGACCGGTGGCAAAATCGATGCCTTCGTCGCCTCCAGCGGCACCGGCGGCACGCTCGCCGGAGTGTCGGAGTATCTGAAATCCCAGCGCCCGGGCATTCGTACCGTGCTGGCCGATCCACCGGGCAGTTCGTTGTACCAGTACATCCGCAGCGGCGTGCTCAAGGCCACCGGCAGCGGTTCGATCACCGAGGGCATCGGCATTGGCCGAATCACCGCCAACATGCAGGGTGCGCCGATCGATGATGCGTTGCATATTGAGGACGCCGAGACGGTACGTTACGTTTATCGGCTGTTGCGTGAAGAGGGCCTGTTCGTGAGCAGCACCAGCGGTATCAATGTGGCCGCGGCCGTGCAGGTGGCGCGCGATCTGGGCCCCGGACACACGGTAGTCACGGTGTTGTGCGACACGGGCTCCAAGTACTTGTCGCGATTGTTCAATCGCGAGTGGCTGGCGCAGAAGGGCCTGCTAGAGGCCGCCGGCGGATGAGTCGCGTCGGCTACGCACCGTGGCTGTGCCTGCTGTCGACACTGATCGCAACCCCGGCACATGCGGCCTGGGTGTCGCGCGGCGTCGATGGCATCATGGGTACCCGCATCTTCGTGGAGCTGTGGGCCGAGGATCGCGACCAGCAGCGCGCCGAGCAGGCCATCGATGCCGTCATGAACGAAATGCGGCACATCGACGACAGCATGAGTGTCTACAAATCCACCAGCGAGGTCTCCAGGGTCAACGCGCTGGCGGCCAAGCAGCCGGTGAAGATCAGCCGCGAGCTGTTCCGGCTGTTGACCACCGCGCTCGAGTACTCACGCATCACCGAGGGTGCCTTTGACATTACCTATGCCAGCGTCGGCTACATGTACGACTTTCGCGAACACCGGCGGCCGAGCGAGCAGCAGATCGAGTCGGCGCTGCCGGCGGTGAACTATCGACATGTGCTGCTCGACGCCGCGCGCAGTACAGTGCGCTTCTCGCAGCCCGGTGTGCGCATCGATCTGGGTGGCATTGCCAAGGGTTACGCAGTCGATCGCGGTATCGAGATTCTGCAGGCACGCGGCTTCACGCATGCGCTGGTCAACGCCGGGGGCGACAGCCGCGTGATCGGCGATCGCTTCGGCAAGCCGTGGATCATAGGCATTCGCCACCCGGACCATCCTGACCAGGTCATCACCCGCGTGCCATTGACCGATCGCGCCTTCTCGACCTCGGGTGACTACGAGCGCTACTTCGATGAGGGCGGCGTGCGCTACCATCACATTATCGATCCGCATACCGGCCACTCGGCCAGCAAGGTACGCAGCGCCACGGTCATGGCACCGACGGCGACGCGCACCGACGGTCTGTCAAAGACCGCATTTGTGCTCGGGCCGGATGAGGCGATGAAGATCTACAACACCCTGGACGACGTCGATGCGATCCTGGTCACCCCCGAGGGGCGCATTCTGTACTCGAAAGGGCTGGAGCCCGCGGGAGCGAATGCTGGAGCTTTACCCGCACAATAGAACACAATAGCGGGGGAGGATTCATCATGGCTCTCAAGTACTATCACGCCGAACCGGTCGCGAATTCGCTCAAGTCACTGGTGCCGCTGCTGGAAAAAGGGCTGGCGTTCGAGAGCGTGTACGTAGACTTGCACAAATTCGAGCAGCACTCGGACTGGTTCGTGGCCATCAACCCGGAAGGGCAGGTACCGGTACTCGAGCATGACGGAGCCATCATCACCCACACTACCGTGATCAATGAGTACCTGGAGGATACGTTTCCAGGTAAGCCGCTGCGCCCGACTGATCCGGTCGCGGCCGCGCGCATGCGTTACTGGAATAAGTTCGTCGATGAGCAGGTGATGAATCACGTGTCGATGCACGGCTGGCATCGGCTGGTCGGCGTCATCGCCCGCAAGATCGATAGCGGCGAATTCGAAAAGCTGATGGAGCGGGTGCCGCTGCCGGACCAGCGCAAGAAGTGGATGACCGCGCGCTCCGGCTTCAGCGAGACGGATCTTGCCAACGCCACCAGCAAGATCATCTACGCGGTCGACAAAGTAGAGCAGCAGCTGAGCCGTACGCCGTGGCTGGCGGGCGCCGACTATACGCTGGCGGACATCAACTTCTATTCGATGTGCGGCATGATGGTGGAGCGGATGTTCCCGGAATTGGAAATTGCCGGGCGCTGTCCACGCCTGGTGCAGTGGCGCGAGCAGGTCACCGCGCGTGGCGCCGTGGCCAAGGCCCTGGCCGGGGAAGATCGCACCGCGCCCGGACTGCGTACCTGGACGGGCCACGCCCGCTGAGCACACGCAATCAGGTCTTGAGTCCGCGCCGCTGCTTCTTGTAACTCTCGCGGCGAGTCTTCTCGAATCCGGTGCGCTGCTCAAATCCCGCATCGGGAGCATAGTCGCGGAAGTCGGCGAGGATCTCATCGAACAGCTCGCGTAGTTCCTCCTTGAACTCCGGGTGCGTGAAGATGTGGAAGCGATTCTCGCGCATTGCCTCGAGCACGCGCGCGGCCACCACGTCCGGCTCCATGCCGAATTCGTGGATGTCAGCCAACCGCTGGACATTCTTGCGATCCACCGGTTTTGCGCCGCCCTTGAGACGCTCGGGACGAATGTCATCGCTGGCATAGATATAGGATTTGACCAGCCCCGGGCACAGCACCGAGACCCCAATGCCGTGCGGCGCGAGACTCGCGCGCAGGCACTCCGACATGCCGCGCACCGCGAATTTCGTGGTGTTATAGATGCCTGGCACGCCGGCGGCCAGGAGGCCGGCCATCGAGGCAGTGTTGACGATGTAGCCGCCGGCAGCCGCGGCGATCATGCGGGGCGCGAAAGTCATCACGCCGTTGATCGGGCCATGAAGGTTGACGCCCATGACCCAGTCCCAATCGTCATAGCTCGATGCCTCGATCGCCTGGAACAGATTGATACCGGCGTTGTTGAACAGCAGGCTCACGACTCCGAATTTTGCCTCGACTTCATCGGCCGCCCGCGCCATGGCTTCCCGCGAGCCGACGTCCACTGTCACGCCCATGGCCATTGGACTGCCGAGTTCCCGCAGCGCCCGCTCGACGGCTTGCGGGCGGATATCGGCGATGGCTACCTTGCAGCCCTCCGCCAGCAGCGCGCGCACCAGTCCGATACCGATGCCATTGGCGCCGCCGGTCACGAATGCGGTGCGGCCTGCGAAATCCTTCATGCCTTGGTCCCTCGGTGGCGCGCGGCTTCGGCGGCGTGGATGGGGTTGCGAAACAGCACGCTGAACGTGCGCTTGTATTCTTCGTTCTCGGGCAGGTCGGGTACGGCCGCACGCATCGCTTCGGTTCGGTCCGCGATACCCTGCCGGAACTCGCTGTGGGTCATGATGTACAGCTCGTCGTTCAGGATGCCCTGCAGCACGCGTTCTCCGACCTGCTCCTTGGTCTGATAGAGATGGAAAAAATTGCCACCTTGCTGCCGCCGCTTGTCAGTTTCCGCGTAACCGGATTCCGCCAGTGCGGCCGGACGCGTCCTGGCGGCATCGGCGATGTGAGACTGCACAGCTCCCGGGCACAGCGCCGAGCAGATGATTCGCTGCGGTTCGAGTTCGGCGCGCATACATTCGATCATGCTGACGACGGCGCCCTTGGAGGTGCCATAAATGGTCGCACCCGGATGCGGCAACAACGCCGACATGGATGCGGTGTTGACGATATGTCCGCCTTCCCCGTGCTGTTGGATGCGCGGCAGAATCGTGACGATGCCGTTGATGGTTCCTCCGAGATTGACGCCCATCACCCAATCCCAGTCGGCGAACGTCGCCAGTATCGTGGGGCCGACCACGGCCACGCCAGCGTTGTTGCAGAGCAAGTGGATCCTGCCGAAGCGCGATTCGGCGGCGTCGGCAGCGCGCGCGAAAGCGACGCGGTCCGTGACATCGAGCTTGAGCGCCAGAATGCTCTCGGGCGAGCCGAGTTCGATCTGAGCCGCCTGCAGATGGTCATCGCGAATGTCTGCGATCACGACCCGCATGCCGGCGCCCAGTAGCGCCTTGGCTATCCCGAGGCCGATGCCGCTCGCGCCGCCGGTCACGAACGCAGTCTTGCCGGACAGATTCTGCATTGGCTCGCACCCCCTTGAATGTCAGCGGGGTTAAGGAAGGGCTGGACAGGCCAGCCGCGATTGCTATTGTATCTGACACTAATAAAGCCTAGCAGGGCAACGGGGGAACAAAGCGATCATGAGTGCAATCACTCCTGTGGTCGAGCCGCAGCCGGCACGCCAGCCATGGCCCTCGCGCCGTGCGGCCTATTACGCCCTTACTGTCATCATCCTCGCCACCATGTTGAATTTCTTCGACGCGCAGGTGTTCGGCATGATGGCGCAGCGGATAAAAGTTGACCTCCATCTGACTGATGAGCAGCTTGGCTTTCTGATCGGTCCGGCCAACATTATTTTTTATGTGCTGGTCGGCATTCCGATGGCGCGCCTGGTGGATATCTATCCGCGCAAGATCGTACTGGCATGCGGCATTGCCGCGATCGGCGGCATCACCGCGCTCGGCGGATTGGCGCAGAGTTTCAGGCAGCTGTTTTCCAGCCGCATGCTGGTCGGTGCCGGCGGTTCGGCGCATGCACCCGGCGCCTATTCGATGCTTGCCGACTATTTTCCGCCCGCGGGTCTGCCGCGCGCCATCGGCATCCTGCAACTCGGATTCATCGGCGGCAATTCGCTCGGCATTTTCCTCGGCGGACACCTCACCAGCTGGGCCGCCGCGTGGCCGGTCAGTCATTGGATGGGGCTTAGCCTACACGGTTGGCAGTTGATCCTGATGATGGTGGGTGCACCGGGGCTGTTGATCAGCGTGCTGCTGTTCCTGGCGAAAGAGCCGCCCAGGCGCGGCACCGCGATGCAAGGCAAGGCGATGCCGGTAGCCGTGGTGCTGCGGGAGATCTGGTCGCGCAGGGCGATTTATCTGCCGCTTTTCGTCGGCCTGGCCTTCATCGCCACCCAGACCATCGGCATACAGCCCTGGCGTGCGCCATTTCTGATCAGGACTTATGGTTGGAGCGAAGCCCGCATCGGCAGCTGGTTTGGGGCCATATTCCTGGTGGCATCGCTGATCGGTGCGGCTTTTGGCACGCTGCTGGTGGAATGGCTGAGCAAGCGCTACAAAGATGCGAACGTGCGTGCCTCGACCATCCTGTTTGCGGCGGCGGCGCCGTTTGAGATCATCGCCCCGCTGATGCCCACCGGCGAGCTGTCGCTGCTTTGCATTGGTGCCGCATTGGTCTGCGGAATTGCCTCGGCCGTGCCGCAGAACGCGGCAATTCAGCGCATCACGCCCAACGAGATGCGCGGCCAGGTGACTGCCATCTACCTGTTCATGTTTATCGTTTTCGGCGCCCTCGGCAGCCAGCTGATCGGTTCCATCACACAAAGAGTCTTTCATTCCGACGCGGATCTGTGGAAAACCATCGTCTTGACGGCATCGGTGTTGATGCCGCTCGCCGCGCTGACCATTTCACGCGGCATCAAACCCTATGGCCGCGAGATCGAACGTCTCGAGGCGATCGAGAGCCGTGCAAGCTGAGCGCAGCATGGCCGCTGAGTCCAGGAATACGCGCGCGCCGATCGCCTACGTCGGCCGGGGTATTGCGCGGCCGCGCTACTATGCGAACGATCACAGCCGCGATCGGCTCGAGATCGCGCCGGTGGAAATGGCGATCATCGATGCCCGCAGTCGCCCGGCCTCGCTCGATGACGAGGGCTTCATGCTGCTCGAGCATCGCAGCGCGATCGCCGACTTCACCGATCGGAATTCGCTCGAGGCCATTTACCGCGACGAGATTCTCGAACTGATGAACGCACTCACTGGCGCTGACCTGGTGGTGGTCAATAGTCCCGGGGTGCTGCGTTTCAGCGAACGGTCGGCAAAATCCGGTGCGCTGGACAATTCACGCCCGGCGCGCTTTGCTCATGTCGATATCAGCGATACCACCGCCGAGGCATTTGCGCGCCGTGCCTTACCCGCCGATCGGACACTCGCTCGCTGCGCGCATTTCAACATCTGGCGCGCCATTTCGCAGCCGCCGCAGGACGTGCCGCTCGCCGTCTGTCATGCCGGCAGCGTTACCGGCAGCGATCTGATTCTCGCCGATGCCGTATTTGATACGCCGGGCAAGCCGGAATGGTCGTTCGAAGGGCTGGTGTTCGCCCATGACCCATCGCATCGCTGGCACTGGTATTCCGATATGACGCGCGATGAGGTGCTGGTCTTCAAAACCAACGACAGCGATTCGAGGCGCGCGCACTGCGTGCCGCACGTGGCCTTCGACAATCCGGATTGCGACTCGCGCAGCCCGCCGCGGGTGAGCATCGAAATGCGCGCCATCGCGCTCTGGTTTGGCTGAACCGGCGCTGTCAGCGGTTCGAGAAGTAGGCGATGCCGCGAAACTCCATCGAACGGCGCGGCTGCGCATCGGGCCGGCTGAAATCGCGAAAAGCGGTATGCGGGCAGCGCCAGGCGGTGCTGTGATCGGAATCGTAAAATTTGATCAGCACCACTTCGTCCGGCGTCATGTCCGGAAAGTACCACCAGCGATGTCCGGAAGAGTGGTGAAAGATAGTGGCCGCGGTCATATCCGCCTCGCCCTCGATGGGCGCGAATAACGCCTCCCCAGTCGGGATCTCGGCGACGTCGATCTTGGTATTGGGCGTGCCTTCCTCATCACGCACCGAACGACCCTCGCACAGCGCCAGCGGCATGTCCTGCGGTGGCGCTGACAACGCGCGCCAGAAGCTGAAGGCCAGGAAACGCCGATAGCCGCCGCCATTGGGGCGGTCGCGGCGATAGAGTCTCTCGGCGATGCGCTCGGCGGAGCGTCGCGTGAAGTCCACGTGCGCTTCGGCCGCCGGTGGCTGCACGGTGTCGCTGGTCTGGACCGAGTCGCGCATCATGCCACCCATCGGGATGACAAAATCGGCCCCGGTCAGGCGCTGGACTGCTGCGCGCACCTCGCCCGCATAGGCACTGTCGGCGCTGTAGTTCTGCTGCCAGGCGGTGATCTGCGTGCTGTGGTGGCCGAGACAAAAGCCGTGCTGGTCGAGCGAGAACGGACCGGCCAGGCGCGCATTGCCGACCATGACCTCGTACGGGGCATAGACGCCGGTATTCAATTCCTTGCCGGGCG
>DASXLF010000488.1:0-1910 GCA_036496405.1 Steroidobacteraceae bacterium
GCGCCAGAGAGCGCCGGACTCAGGCAGCACATTCTGATTGCAGAATAGAAACTCCGGCTGCAGCGCCTCGTATTTGAGCCGGCTGTGGGCATCGTAGTCGCTGAGCACCCAGCCGATGGGCACACCGCCGATCTGGCGGGCACGAAATATCGCGGCCAGGTCGAACGAGATCACGACGCATTGCGGGCGCGCCGGCTTGATGGTCTCCAGCACCCGACCCACGACCTGATCGTGACCGAAGCGCGTCAGGCTTTCGCGCTTAATCTCCACGAATATCGTGACCTCGGGCCGCCCCTGGATCAGCCTCAGCACGTCGCTCAGCAGCGGAATGCGTGTTCCTCGGAAGCGCTCGCCGAAGCGTTCCGGCTCGCTGACATCGATCTGGCTGATTTCCCGCGCGCGCAGGTCGAACACCGTGCCGGCGATGGCGCCCGTGCGTTCCAGCCGGTGATCGTGGATGACCACCGGTACGCCGTCGGCCGAGAGCTGCACGTCCAGTTCCAGGAACCGCAGGCCCAGCGCCAGCGCGGATTCGAACGCCGGCAAGGTGTTCTCCGGAAACTCGCGCGCATTGCCGCGATGGGCCACCAGATTGATCAGTCGAGGCTTGCTCAATCGGAATCCATGGGCCGCGAAGCGGGTGCGCGCTTTTCGTCGAATTCGAGGATGGCCTCGCCGCTGGTGACGACCACATCGCCGTCAATGGTGGCGCCGCGCGCCATGGCGATGCTGCGGGCGCTGACGCGGCCGCGGATCACGGCCGTGGCCGCAATCTCGATCCGCTCGCTGACGATGATGGCGCCCGTGACTTGACCGGCTACGACAGCGCTGGTGGCGTGCACCTCGCCCTGCCAGCGCGCCTCGACACTGATGCTCAACTCGCCGTTCACCAGACCGTCGCCCTGCACCGTGCCGCCGAGCATGAGTGCGCCCGGTGTTTCGATGTCGCCGACCAGCCGCGTGCCGCTCGCGAGCAGCGACGGCGTGCCGCCGATTCGATCGAGCAGGCGGCGCCGTGGTGTTTGAGACATGCCGTGTCCTGTCTGTGGGCTGCTACAATGGATCATGAGCAAAAAACTATTATGTTGGAACGCGCTGGCGCTGTCGCTTGCATTGGCACTGGCCGGCTGCAGTCACGAGGGCGCGGATTGGAAATCGGCCACCGCGGCTGATACCAGCGAGGCCTACCAGCAGTTCCTGACGCAGCATCCCAACAGCGCCAACGCCGTGCAGGCGCGCACGCGCATCCAGCAACTGCAGGAGGACCGCGACTGGCAGGCGGCGACTGCCGCCGATACCCGCGATGCCTACGAGCAATTCCTGACTCAGCACGCCGACAGCAAGTGGGCGCAGGAAGCGCGCATCCGCATCGAGAATTTCGCGCAGTCGAACAGCGCCGCGGCCGCCAATGCCGCAGCAGCGGCCAAGGCTTCGGCTCCGGCGGAAGCGGCGGCCAAGGCCGCGGCCACGCCGCCATCGATGGCCACCGGCGGCTATGCCAAGAACCCGGCGCCGGTCGCGGCTACGCAATATGTGCAGCTCGGCGCGTTCAGCAGCGAAGCGCGGGCGCAGGCACAGTGGAAAAAATTGAAGGCCAAGTATGAGCACGAGCTCTCGAGCCTGACGCCGCGCTATGTAGGCGCCGGCAAGGTGAAACCCAGGCAGCTGGTGCGCCTGCAGGTGGGGACGGTGTCCAGGGCCGCAGCGCTTGGGCTATGCCAGAAGCTCAAGAAGCACGCCCAATCGTGCGTGCTGGTAAAAACCGGCTGACCCCACCCACGCTTCGCTGTCGCCAGATGGCAGCATTCCCCGACCAAAATTGCCTGTCAGAACGCGTCAATATGCCGTCATCGAGTGACGGAGTTTGTCATATCCGACCCGCTCCAGCGCGGGCTGATATTTGTAAATGA
>DASXLF010000489.1:0-2112 GCA_036496405.1 Steroidobacteraceae bacterium
CGCGGCGCGATGATGGCCGGCGCGCCGACCGTCGGCATCGGGCGTGCGCATGTGTTCTCGACGCTGCGCGCGTGCCCGGTGTGCAGCACCAGCTATGCGGAACTCGATCCGCGCCTGTTCTCGTACAACAGCAAGCATGGCTGGTGCCCCGACTGCGTGGGCACCGGCGTCAAGCTCACGAAGGAGCAGCGCAAGGTCTACGACGACTCGGTGATGGCCGATGACCAGAAGGGGCGCGAGCAGACCTTTGCCGAGCCGGAGGCCGAGGATGTCGGCGACGTGGTGTGCCCGACGTGCCAAGGCACGCGGCTCAATGCGACGGCACGCGCCGTGAGTTTCGGAACGTCGGATGCGGACGGCAACGGCGGCATCGGCATCACCGACCTGGCGCGCATGAGCGTGAGCGACATCCGCGTGTGGTTCGAAGGCTTGCGGTTGGCTGGCCGCGAAGCCGAGATCGCGCGCGACCTTGTGCCCGAGATCAAGAGTCGTCTCGAATTCCTCGAAGAGGTTGGGCTGGGCTATCTCACGCTTGACCGTGGCGCGCCGACCCTGAGCGGCGGCGAGGCACAACGTATTCGCCTGGCCGCGCAACTCGGCAGCAACCTGCAAGGCGTCTGCTACGTGCTGGACGAACCGACCATTGGCCTGCATGCGCGGGACAACCAGATCCTGCTGGACGCGCTGCACAAGCTGGGCGACAAGGGCAACACGCTGGTGGTGGTGGAGCATGACGAGGACACCATCCGCCGTGCCGATCACATCATCGACATCGGTCCGAGCGCGGGCAAGCGCGGCGGGCGACTGGTGGCGGAGGGCACGGTTTCCGATATTCAGAACGCGGCCGATTCGCAGACGGGTCGCTATCTCCGCGATGCGATCAAGCATCCTTTGCAGGCGCGGCGTCCGGTGCCTGCGCCTGAACCGGGAGTGCCGGGCTGGCTCACGGTGCGCGGCGCCGGTCTTCACAACCTGCAGGACGTGACGGTGTCATTGCCCTTGCATCGGCTTGTGGCGGTGACTGGCGTCAGCGGCTCCGGCAAGTCGACGCTGGCGCGTGACGTGCTGCTGGCCAACGTGTATGCGGTGGTGGTTCAACGCATGACCAAGGCGGGCCGCGATGCTGACGCCGCCGGCAAGCACCCTGCCTGGGCCGGGTGCAGTGCGGTCGAAGGCTACGAGACGATCGACCGCGTGCTGGAGGTCGACCAGACGCCCATCGGCAAGACGCCGCGCAGTTGCCCGGCGACCTACATTGGCTTCTGGGACACGATCCGCAAGCTGTTTGCCGACACGCTCGAAGCCAAGGCGCGCGGCTACGGGCCAGCGCGCTTCAGCTTCAACACGGGCGAGGGCCGCTGCCCCGGCTGCGACGGCGCGGGCGTGCGCACCATCGAGATGAGCTTCCTGCCGGACGTGAAGGTGCCGTGCGAGGTCTGCCATGGCGCGCGCTTCAATCCCGAGACGCTGGCGGTGAGCTGGCGCGGAAAGAGCATTGGCGATGTGTTGCAGATGGAGGTGGATGAGGCGGTCGAGTTCTTCGCGTCGATGCCCAACATCAGCCATCCGCTGCAGTTGCTCAAGGATGTGGGGCTGGGCTATCTCACGTTGGGGCAGCCTTCACCGACGCTTTCTGGAGGAGAGGCACAGCGCATCAAGCTGGTGACCGAACTCAGCAAGGTTCGGGACGATGTCACGCGGCGCGGCAACAAGGCGCCGCATACGCTCTATGTGCTCGACGAGCCCACGGTGGGCCTGCACATGGCGGACGTCGAGAAGCTGATCCACGTGCTGCACCGGCTGGTGAACGGGGGTCACAGTGTGGTCGTCATCGAGCACGACCTGGATGTGATCGCCGAGGCTGACTGGCTGATCGACCTCGGTCCTGAAGGCGGCAACGCCGGCGGGCGCATCGTGGCGGCTGCACCGCCTGAAGAAGTGGTGCGGCTGGGGACGCACACTGGGGTTGCGCTTGCACACGTGCTGGCGCGCTCGCGCGAGAAGCACGTGGTGCTGGAACTGCCCGTTCAAGAGCCTCGCTCGGAGGGCTTGCGGCGCGAAGCCTGACCCTCTCTGACGCTGTGAGCAACTGCCTTAAACACCAGCATCCGC
>DASXLF010000490.1:0-2179 GCA_036496405.1 Steroidobacteraceae bacterium
GTTCATCTCGCATCACCGCAGTGAACGCGTTGAGCTGCTCCGGGCGGCTCAGGGTGATCGTCGCTATGCGATCAGCGACAAGGTAGTCGATCTCCGAATACGGTCGAATCGAATCTGCCACGGGCTACCTCCTACGGAGGACGAGCGGGCTGGCGAGCGGCTGAGCCGAAGCCGTGGGTGGACGATACCCGCAGCGAGCACGTTTCAACGAGCGCTCTTCAGCTTGCGCATGATGATGCGGGACCAGGAAGGACTGCTGCCGCTGAGCTGCACTTGCCCCCGCAGTGGCGCGCTTAGGCCGCCAGTTGCTCGGCCCGCTCCAGGCCATGATCGACGACGCGTTCACCATCGATGCCGACCCCCGGCGACTCCGCCAGCTGCTAGCTAGGCTGCGGACCAGGCTGGCCAGCCACCTCGCCCACGAGGAAGCAGACGCGCTGCCGCTCATCAGCCAGATCCTGTCCCCCGGCGAACTCGGCGGCATCGCCGCAGCCATCCGCGGCGGGCACAGCAGCCGGCGCGCCGGGACCACGGTCCCGTAGGCCCTCGCCGGCGCCAGCCCCGACATCCGTGAGCACGCACTGAGCCAACTGCCAGCACCCGCCCGTCTTCTCTACCGAGCGGTCTGGCTGCCACGCTACGCCCGCACCACCCCGCCGCCATGAAAAACAACCGGCCCGGTCAGCCAGTGACATCCAATGACGCCACCAACGGTCTGCCAATGGCAGTGAGCCCGGCGGATCACATGGCACTGATGCCCGGCCAGTTCACCGAGTCGGCGTTGCGGGCTCTGGTCATCAGGCACGCCCAGTGCTCTGATGGCCGTCTCGATCCCGATCAGTGGTTCCCGGTCAGCGCCGACCCCGGGCAGGCCCGCCAGGAGGCAGCCGCGGCCACCGCTATCTGCGCGACCTGCCCCGTGCGCGGCCACTGCCTGGCGCTATCCCTGCAGCACTGGGACATCGGCTGGCACGGTATCTGGGGCGGCCTGATCGCCGCCGACCGAGCGCGCCTGCGCCGCCAGGTGCCCGCCGGCCAGACGGCAGGCCACGGGATCACCGTCGCCCGGGATGATGACCCGGCCGTCACGTCGCGGGTGTGACAATGGCGCTCAATCGCTATGGCCCAGCTCGGCAGATGGCTCGCAACCCGTAACCGGCCCACGATGGAAGCAGCCGACAAAGAAAGTCATCGATAGGCGCCAGCGTCGGCCTGCGAACCAGCCTTCGCTCCGGCAAGATGCTGTCCGATTCAAGGACCACCAGGGCAAAACCGGCAGCGGAAAGCTCTGAGATCAGCTCGCGGCGTGAGAATAGGTAGTAAGGAAACGGCCTCGCCTCATTCTCGACGTGATGGCGATAGATAACCGGCCGTGCCGAGGGGAAGAAACGGCGCGCCTGCGCCCGAGCCGAAGACGCACTGCTGCTTCCGCTGCCGCGACCATCAGATGATACATGCAAGGGAAAGCGGCGAAGCGCGTGGGGGACGGTGAGGAGAAGTAGACCTTCGCGGCCAAGCACCGAGCGTATCGAGCTAAGGATATCGATCCGGTTTTCTTTTCCCTCGATATGGGAAAGCACGCCGAAGAGCGCTACTACCAGGTCATACGGACCTGCTGCTCGTACGGCACCGAGGTCAGCGGTGATCAGCAAACGCTGACTGCCGGCGTCGGCGGTAGCGGCCCGCAGCTCCAGCGCCTTGCACGCGTCAGCTGATATGTCATAAGCACATACAAACGCATTGGTGGCGCGCAGGAAAGGCATAGTATAGCGACCGCTTCCCGCGCCGAAATCGAGTATGCGTGACGACGTCCTGGCGAGTCGCAGGGCAGATCGGTAGGTAGGCGGATTCGGCCGAGGGTAACGCGCATCATACAGACCGCTGCCATAATAGCGGTCGTAGCTTTCTACGATAGGCGCCTTTGGGGGCATGGCGGCGTGCCTGCCGGAAACTTTCAGCACAGATCTCTCCCTCTCAGCAGCCGCAAACGGCATGATGCCGCGCGGCCTGCCGCATCGCTGAAGATCCCCAGCCCGGCGCTCGCCCACGAGGCATGGCGGCACAAGGCGCTGCTCGGATTACCGCACCCATCGCAGCTCCCAGCCGAACCATGTCATCTGGTGCTTGAACGACTCTGATGCGGCGCTGAAATGCTGAGCTGATCAGGATGCGGCAGCGA
>DASXLF010000491.1:0-4295 GCA_036496405.1 Steroidobacteraceae bacterium
ATCCTGCCGCGCGTGTATTGGGGCTCGAACTACCTGATCTCCGACTATTGGCTGTTCGCCCTGGAAGTGCCGCCGGCAGGCTACGAATGGGTCCGCGACGACACGGATGCGCTGCTGATCGACACCAACTCCGGTGAGATCCTGCAGGTGGAGTACGGGGTGTTTTCGTAGTTACTTGGGCGCGCGAGCTCGCGCGCGCGCGGCACGTTTTCCCCCCGCCGCGCGTTTGGCCACGTTGACCAATGCTAGACGTGGCGGCGGGCTCGCGCAGGGCGGCAGCTTGTGTGCTCGCGCCAGGTCCACGGCGCGCCACAGATACCAGGCCGCGGCGCTGCGATACGGTTGCCAGCGCTCGCCAAATTGCGCCAGCGCGCGCGGTGTGGGCATGCGCTTCAATCCATAGGCGAGCCGGAAGCCGTTGCGTACTCCGAAATCATCCACCGGCAGTACATCCGGCCGCTCCAATTGAAACATCAGCATCATTTCTACGGTCCAGCGGCCGATGCCGCGCACGCTGCTGAGTCGTTCGATGATTTGCGCATCGCTGAGCAGCGCCAGCTGCAGCGGCGGCGGCACGATGCCCTCGAGACTCTTGGCCGCGAGGTCTTTGAGCGCGGCGACCTTGGCGTATGAAAAGCCCACGGCGCGCAGTTGCTCGTTGCCGGCGGCGATCACTTGCGCCGGTGTCGGAAAATTCGGCGGGTCGAACAGCGCCACGAAGCGCGCCAGGATGCGCTCGGCGGCGACGCCGTGCAGCTGCTGGTGCGCGATCGCACGCGCCAGCGTTTGAAACGGCGGATGCTGCGCGCGCGAGGGCATGCGGCATGGACCGGCGGCCTTGATCAATGCCGCCATGACCGGATCGGCCTTCAGCACGCGATGGGCGCGGCGATGCATGCGGCGTTCAGCGCTGGTCGTGCGGACAGAAATAAGTCGAGCGCGCGCCCTGGGTGATCTTGCGGATGGGCGTGCGGCACACGCGGCATGGTTTGCCCGCGCGTTCATAGACGTACAGCTTCTGGCGGAACTCGCCGGCATTGCCGTCCGCGCCGACATAGTTACGCAGGCTGGTGCCGCCGGCGCGAATGGCGGCGTTGAGCGCGGCGCGCACTGCACGCACCAGCCGTGCGCATTCCTGGCGCGTCAGGCGGCGCGCGGCGCGGCGCGGATTGATACGGGCGCGGAACAGGGCTTCGCTGGCGTAGATGTTGCCGACGCCGGTCACGAGGCGCCCGTTCATCAGCACCTGCTTGATCGCGGCCCGCCGCCTGCGGGTGATGCGCCAGAGATAATCGGTGTCGAATGCGGCATCAAACGGTTCCGGGGCCAGCGAGCGCAGCAGCCGGTGCTGGCCGGGATCCTCCTGCGTGTAATGCAGGCTGCCGAAACGGCGCGGATCGTTGAAACGCAGGTCAAGGCCTGAATCGAACGCCAGGTCGAACTGATCGTGCTTGAGTCGCGGCGCGCCGGCGTGCAGCACGCGCAGGCTTCCGGACATGCCCAGGTGCAGGATCAGCGTGCCGTGATCCAGGCTCAGCAACAGATACTTGGCGCGGCGGCCGACGGCGGTCGCGCGTTGGCCGGCGAGTTGCTGCGGAAGATGCTCTTCGATGGGCCAGCGCAGGCGCCGGTCGTAGATGCGCAGCTCTTTGATGCGGTGACCGGCGAGCGCGCGTTCGAGGCCGCGGCGCGTGGTCTCAACCTCGGGCAGTTCGGGCACCGAGGGATGCGCCTATTTGATCTTGGTTTCCTTGTACGCCACGTGCTTGCGCACTTTGGGATCGAACTTGCGCACTTCCATCTTGTCTGGATGCAGGCGCTTGTTCTTCATGGCGACGTAGAAATGGCCGGTACCGGCGGACGACAGCAGCTTTACTTTTTCACGCATGGCATGACCTTCAGAGTTTGACGCCGCGGGTGCGCAGATCCGCCAGCACGGCTTCCAAACCCTTCTTCTCGATGGTGCGCATGGCGTTGGTCGAGACGCGCAGGCTGACCCAGCGCTTTTCGCCTTCGAGCCAGAAGCGCTGCGTGTGCAGATTGGGCAGGAAGCGCCGGCGCCGGCGATTGTTGGCGTGCGAGACGGTATTACCGGTAATCGGCCGTTTGCCCGTGACCTGACAGACGCGAGACATGAGCTTCGTCCTCGGAAATCAATACGTTAAGCGCGCCCGCGCAAAGTCAGCGCGGGCCAAAGGGGCGCTTTTATACCAGCCGCCGGGGCCTCATGGCAAATCCTGCAGCGCGCCAAAGGTCCCGGGCGAAGTGGCCGACTGCAGCAGCACGCCGGGGTTATTGGTGATGATGCCGTTCACCACCGGTTGCGTGGCGCCACTGGAGACAATGATGTCGACCAGGCCATCGGCATTGGTATCGGCCACCGCGATTTCGTTGGCGTTCGGCGCCGGGTAGTTGGCGGTGGCCATGAACACGCCGCGATTGGTCGGGTCCTGCAACAGCACGCTGACCGCGCCGGTGCCGCCGATGACGATGTCCGGCACGCCGTCGCCGTTGACGTCGGTGACGACGATGGATTGCGCCAGGCTGCCGGGCGCGGTGGGGTAGCTCACCGCGGGTGCGAAGGTGCCGGGGCTGGCCGCGATCTGCAGCAACACCGAGACCGTGGGACTCTGGCCGCCGGTGGAACCCGGGTCGGTGATGATGAGGTCGTTGAAGCCGTCACCGTTGACATCGGCAATGGCAATGATGTTGGCGCCGGAGACATGGGCGTTGGGTGTCTGGGTGAATACGGGAATGGGAGTGGCGTAGGTGCTGGCGCTGGCCACCCCGGTGTGCATAAGCAGCTTGACGCCGTCGTTGTCAGTCAAGGCGATATCCGGGATGCCGTCGCCATTGAGATCGCCCACAGCCACCCAGTTGGCGCCGCCGGAATACAGGCCGATGGGCGTGGCAAACACGCCGGGCGCGGTCTGCAGGAACAGTGACACACCGTAATCCGCGGACACCAGGTCCGGCAGGCCGTCGTTGTTCATGTCGCCGATGGCTACCTGGGAGGCGCCCGGTGAAGTCAGCATCAAGGGCGCGGCGAAGGTGCCGGGATTGCCGGGGCTGTTCAGGAAAACCTGCAGGTTGCCATCGGCAAAACTCGCCGACACGACGTCCGGAACGTGATCGCCGTTGAGGTCGGCAGTGGCCAGATACAACGGATTATGGCCGTCGCTGATGAGCACCGGCGTGGCGTAGTCCCCGGCGCCAGTGGACAGATAGGTCTTGAGAAAGCCGGCGGGGTTCTGCCCGTTGTTGAATACCGTGCTGGTGACGATGACCGAGGTGTTGCCGTTGGCGCTGAAAGTGCCGGCCACCAGGCCGAATGCCTCCTCGACCGGCGGCGGCTGCACGAAGCAGTGGTCGCAATGGCCGTTGCCGCCGCAACTGGCGAATGCCGGCAGGGCCGCGATCAGCAGCCAATGGCGCCAGTTATGGGTGGTTTGCGACATATAGCCTCCACGAATGAGTCATTAGAGCGGCCGCGAGTACCTGCGGGAACGCTTGACCGGGCATTGCGTTGACGCTGAGGAACGACGCGGGCCGCGCCACAGCACCAGCGCGACCCCAACGACTACCAGCAGCGCACACAGCGCGGCCAATGGGGTGATGATCTCGTGCAGCATCAGGGCGCCGAGAATCAGGGCGATGACGGGATTCACCAGCGCGTAGGTACTGACCTGCTGCGGCGGGACGTGCGCCAGCAGGTATGAATAGCAATTGACGGCGATGAGACTGCCGAACACCACCAGGTACAGCAGCGCCAGCCACGACTGCAGTGACACCTGAGCGAAGGAGAAGCCGATCCATTCGCGGCCGATGCAGCCCATGAGCAGCTGGAAGCCGGCGCCCGCGAGCATCTGCAGGCAGCTGTAATTGGGAAGACGATCCGGAGGCACGTAGCGAGGCTGCAGGAGCGAGCCCAGTGCCCAGCCGAGTTGCGCCGTCAGTATGGCCAGCACGTGCAGCGGGCGCACCTGCCCCGAGAGTGTATGGGTGTGGGCGATGAGTAGCACCACGCCGCTGAGGCCAATGGCTACCCCGAGCACCCCGCGCGGTGTGGGCGCGCGATGCGAAAACAGCAGCCAGTCGAGCAGCAGCATCATGACCGGCAGGGCTCCCACGAACAATGCCGCAATCCCGGAGGGCAGCCCCTGCTGCGACCAGATCACAAAGCCGTTGCCGATGCCGCTGAGCAGCACCCCGCACAGCACGCTGCCCCCGATATTGAGGCGCGCGAACGGACGCGGCTCGTGTGCCCGTAGCCAGACATACATGATCGCGCCGGC
>DASXLF010000492.1:0-18821 GCA_036496405.1 Steroidobacteraceae bacterium
GCGCCGTTTTTGTCCATTGCGCTATAGTTCCCATCCGTGAACAACGCGCACGAAACGGATGCGAAAAGCTGGCACGCCCGCGCGCAGGCCCTGCATCCCGTCGGCCTGGCGCTGATCAACGGCGAGCTCTCAGCCGCGCACTCCGGCCGCTCCTTCGACTGCATCAGCCCCATCGATGGCCGCACGCTGGCAAGCGTGGCGGCCTGCGACGCGCAGGACGTGGAGCGCGCGGTGGCGGTGGCGCGCGCAAGTTTCGAGCGGCGCGAGTGGGCTGACCAGGCGCCGGCGGCGCGCAAGCGCGTACTGCTGAACTTTGCCGAGCGCGTGCAGGCGGCCGCCGCGGAGCTGGCACTGCTCGAGACGCTGGACGTGGGCAAGCCCATCCGCGACAGCCTCAATGTCGACGTGCCGGCCACCGTGAACTGCCTGCGCTGGTATGCCGAGGCCATCGACAAGCGCTACGACGAAGTGGCGCCGACCGGCTCTGACACGCTGGCTCTGGTGACGCGCGAGCCGGTGGGTGTGGTCGGGGCCATCGTGCCGTGGAATTTTCCGATGTTGATGGCAGCTTGGAAGATCGCGCCGGTACTGGCGGCGGGCAACTCGCTGGTACTCAAGCCCTCGGAGAAATCGCCGCTGAGTGCCATCCGCCTGGGCCAGCTGGCGCTGGAAGCGGGACTGCCTCCAGGCGTGTTCCAGGTGCTGCCGGGTTTCGGCGCCACTGGGGCCGCGCTGGCGGCGCACATGGATGTCGACTGCGTCGCCTTCACCGGCTCCACGGCCACGGGCAAGGCGGTCATGCAAGCCGCGGCGCAGTCGAATCTCAAACGCGTGTCGCTCGAATGCGGCGGCAAGTCACCCAACATCGTCATGGCCGACTATGCCGATCTCGAACGCGCGGCACGCGCCGCCGCCTACGCCATCTTCTTCAACCAGGGGGAGATGTGCTCGGCCGGTTCCAGGCTGCTGGTACAGGAGTCCATCCGCGAACCGCTGCTCGAACATATCGCCCGGATCGCGCACACCATGGCGCCGGGAGATCCGTTGGACCCGGCCACCACGCTCGGGGCCATGGTGGATGAGTCGCAGACGCGGCGCGTGCTCGAATACATCGACACGGGCAGCCGCGAAGGTGCGCGTCTGGCCCTCGGCGGCCGCCGAGTGCGCGGCGATAGCGGCGGCTGCTATATCGAGCCGACGCTGTTCGACCGAGTCACGCCCGCCATGCGCATTGCGCGCGAGGAGATTTTCGGTCCGGTGCTCGCGACCCTGAGCTTCCGGGATTTGCCGGAAGCTCTGCGTATAGCGAACGATGTCAGCTATGGCCTGGCGGCCGCGATCTGGACCCGCGATCTCAACACCGCCCACCGCGCCGCGCGCGCATTGCGCGCCGGCGTGGTGTATGTCAATTGCTACGATGCCGATGACATCACCGTGCCGTTTGGCGGGTACAAGCAGTCCGGCTTCGGGCGCGACAAATCCCTGCACGCCTTTGACAAGTACACCGAGCTCAAGACCACCTGGATCGATCTGAGCTGAGCGCGTGTCCGAGGTACAGCAGTTCTTCGCCACCGCGCCGCGCGGCCTGTCCGATCTGCTCGCTCGCGAGCTCTCGGCGCTCGGAGCCAGCGATGTGCGCGAGCGCAGTGGTGGCGTGCGATTTTGCGGCCCGGTTCAAATCGGTTATCTCGCCTGCCTCTGGTCGCGCGTTGCCAGCCGGGTGCTGCTGCAACTGGCCGAATTCGATGCTCCGGACGACGGCTCGTTCTACCGCGCGGTCGCCACCATCGACTGGGCCACGCATATCGATCCGGGCCGCACTATCGCCTGCGAATTCACCGGTGAGCATCCGCTCATCAGGCACAGTCACTACGGCGCACTGCGGCTCAAGGACGGCATCTGCGACCGCTTGCGCGCCGACACCGGCACGCGACCCGATGTACAGCCGCAGCGACCGGCGGTGCGCGCCTACGCGCACGCGCATGGCACCCGCGTTACAGTATCGCTGGATTTCGCCGGCGAAGGTTTGCATCGGCGCGGCTATCGCCTGGAGGCGGGCGAGGCGCCACTGCGCGAGAATCTGGCCGCGGGCGTGCTACTGCGCGCGCGCTGGGATGAGATGTGCGCGCGCGGCGCGGAGTTTCTCGATCCACTGTGCGGTTCAGGCACGCTGGTGATCGAGGCGGCGATGATCGCTGCCGATCGCGCTCCGGGACTGAAGCGCGACTACTTTGGTTTCCTCGGCTGGCGTGGCCACGATCCGGCGCTGTGGCAGCAGCTGCTGGCGCAGGCGCAGGCGCGCGTGCGAGCCGGTGTCGCCAGCCTGATTGGCGGCAGCGATGCCGATCAGCGGGCGCTCGCGAACAGTATTGCCAACGCCGAACGTGCCGGTATGGGTGCACTGGTGAGCTTCGAGCACCTGAGCGTACAGGCGGTTCGGCCGAAGGGCACGCATCCAGGATTGGTATGCACCAATCCTCCCTACGGCGAGCGGCTCGGGGACGCCGCCCAAGCCGCGATGGTGCATGCCGACCTGGGACGCGTACTGCGCGAGCACTTCAGTGGCTGGACCGCGGCCATTCTCACCTCGGGCAATCAGGCGGCGCGCGAGTTGCACCTGCGCAGCTACCGTGTGCATGAGCTGTGGAATGGCAGCTTGGCCTGCCGGTTGCTACGCATCGACCTTGCGGCTCCCGGCAGCGTCGACGGCGAGGCCGCCAGGCGCCAGCGCGAGGCCGAGACCGCGGCTAGTGCTGGGGCGCAGATGTTCGCCAACCGGCTGGAGAAAAACCTCAAGCGGCTGGGCAAGGCCGCGCAACGCGCGGCGGTAAGCTGCTATCGCATCTATGACGCCGACATGCCCGAATATGCGTTCGCCATCGATCGCTATCTGGAAGCGGGAAGCGAGCTGCTGCACCTGCAGGTGCAGGAATACGCCGCCCCGAGCGAGATCGAGATCGAGCAGGTGCAGCGTCGGCGGCGCGAGGCGCTGTCGATCCTGCCGCGATTGTTCGCGCTACCGCCCGAGCGCATCCACTTGCGATTGCGCATGCGCCAGAGCGGCGCGGCGCAGTACCAGCCGGCGCCGGGGGCCGGCACCGAAGGTTTCAACGTGGAGGAGGGCGGGCTCAGGTTCCTGGTCAATCTCGACGACTATCTCGATACCGGCCTGTTCCTCGATCACCGCCTGACGCGTTCGCGTCTGCGCGAGCGCGCGCGCAATGGCCGGTTTCTGAACCTGTTCTGCTATACCGCGAGTGCCACGGTGTACGCCGCCGCGGGCGGCGCGCGCACCAGCCTCAGTCTGGACCTGTCGAATCGCTATCTGGACTGGGCCGCGCACAACTTTGCACTCAACGCTGTGGACACCAGTCAGCATCGGCTCGAGCGTGCCGATTGTCGCGAGTGGCTCAGCGCCGACGATCCGGCTCGATTCGACCTGATCTTCCTGGACCCGCCGACGTTCTCCAACTCCAAGCGCATGGAGGGAGTGCTCGACCTTCAGCGCGACCATTTGGACCTGATCGCGCAGTGCATGCGACGGCTGGCACCCGGCGGCCTGCTGGTGTTCGCCTGCAATGCCCAGCGTTTTCGCCTCGATGACCAAGTCGCCCGCCGTTGGTCGGTGGCGGATGTGTCCGCGCCGACGTTGCCGTTTGATTTCGCGCGCAACCCGCGCATTCACCGCTGCTTCGAGATCAGCGAGAATCATTCGCCGCGCTAGCGGCGAGGCGCTCGAACACCGCCTTCATGGCGTCGACGCGCGAAATGTAGGCGCGTACCTCGTGATCGCCGCAGCGTTGGCCGTCGGGCGAACGGAAACCGCGCCGCGCGTATTCGTCGCCAGCGCCGGCCCCGCACAGATGAATCACCGCCGCCAGGTCCTGTTTTCTCTGCAGTGGCGCTGACAGCAAGTGGTGGCGCGCAAGTATGTCGCTGATGCTGTGGTCAAGATAGGCCGATGTCAGTTCGACCGCGTGACTGGGAATCACCCGCGCGTACAGGCTGTTGAACCAGCACGAGTGCCAGTCGTTCCAGGGACCGTCTGCGACCACGACATGATGATGGATGCAATAGCGCCGGGCATCAGAAAAATTGCCGTCGGTAATCTGGTACATGCCCACAGCACTCGAGGCGGGCCGATAGATTTCGAACGGCTGACGCGTCCAGGTCCAGCGCCAGTAGGTGCGGGCCACCGGATTGCCGGAACCTTCCACCTGCGCAATCGCCGCCAGCAGTTCAGCCGTCATCGTGCCGGTGGCGTGCCGCCTGAAGATGGGCGCGTACTGCCGCCAGGTCTCGGCCGGCGTCTTGTTGAGCGTGGCGCTGACCGGAAAAAACAGCTCCGAGGGCTTGCGGATGACCTGAAAGATCCAGTTGCTTGCAATCCAGAGCGTGAGCAGTACCGCCACGCCGGCCAGCACCCTGGCCAGTACCGGCGCGCGCCGGAACGCTCGCCACCAGCGCCGCCGCTGGCGGGCATTAGGCCAAAACCGTAACTTCAGGGAACGCTTGCGCGTGCGTCCCGCGGTCGATCGGGGGCGTCCGGCGGGGCGGTTTGTCCGACGGCCTATTGAGCGTCCTTCTCGGCCGCCTCGCGCTGGGCGGCCGCGGCACGTTGCGCCTCGTCAAGCTTCTGTTGCACCTGCTCTTCTGTTTTCTTGCCTTCGCGAGCCTCCTGGGCTTCGCTGGCTGCGCCGGCCGCAGTACTGGTCGCGGTGCCCGCCAGTCCACAACCGGAAAGCGCCGCGCAGGCGAGCAGCACGCAGGTGGCGGGGAGGTGGAATGTCACGGCGGCATTTTAGAGCAGATCGCGCAATCGGTACCAGAGCATGGCCAGCGCCAGCGCCGGTCGCCGCAAGGCCATGCCGCCGGGAAACTCATGGTGCGGTATGCGCGCAAACACATCGAAGCGTTCGTTGAGGCCGGCAATAGCCTCGGCCGCGAGTTCCCCGGCAATGCCCGCCAGGGAAATGCCGTGGCCGGAGAAGCCCTGCAGAAAATAAACATTGCGTTCCAGGCGGCCGAAATGCGGTGCACGGTTGAGCGTGATATCGAGGTGGCAGCTCCAGGCGTACTCGATGCGCGTGCCGGCGAGCTGCGGGAATACCTTGCGCAAGCGCTGCGCCGTGGCCGGTCCGATGGCGCGCAGGTCCACCCCCGAATAGTTGACCCGGCCGCCGAACAGCAGCCGGTGATCGCTCGAGCAGCGGAAGTAATCCAATATCCAGTTGGTATCGCAGACCCCGGCGTTGTTGGCGATCAATTCCCGCGCGCGCTGCTCGCCCAGCGGTTCGGTGGCGATGATGTAGGTGCCGACGCTCATGAGCTTGCGCTGCAATATCGGCGCAGTGGAGCCGAGCCAGGCATTCCCCGCCAGCACCAGCTGGGCGCAGTCGACCATGCCGGCGTCGGTGCGCACGCGCAGCCGCCCATTGTGCGCACTCCAATTGAGCACCGCGCTGCACTCGTGGATCCGCGCTCCGGCCGATTGCGCGGCACGCGCCAACCCGAGCGTATAGCGCAGCGGATGCAGATGCCCACCGTTGGCATCGAACAACGCGCCGACATAGCGCTGGCTGCCCAGCACACTGAGCAGCTCCTCGCGCGCCATCAAGCGCGTGCTGGCGTAGCCGTACTTGCCAACGAGTTCCGCTTGCCAGGCCTGCAAGGCACGCCATTGGCGCGGCTTGATGGCCACCAGCATCTGGCCGTCGACCCAATCACAGTCGATACCAAAGCGGCCGATGCGTTGTTTGAGCAGCGCAATGCCGGTCAGTGACAGCTCCCAGATGCGGCGCGCGTCCGCTTCACCGACCAGGGCTTCGATATGGTCCTGTTCGGCCGCCAGGCCGCAGATCACCTGCCCGCCGGAGCGTCCGGAGGCGCCCCAGCCCAGGCGTCGCGCTTCCAGCAGCACCACCCGGTAACCGCGTTCGGCCAGCGCCAGTGCCGCGGAACAGCCGGCGATGCCGCCGCCAAGCACGCAGACGTCAGCGCTGATCTCGCCCTGCAACGGCGCAAAAGGCGGCAGCAGCCGCGCCGAGGCCAGGTAGTAACTATTGACATAATCCGCTGCAGTTTCCGAGCCCATTCGCAAGTCTTGTCAGAAATCTTACCTAAAATCAACAGGTTGTTGCGTGAGGTGACGGTGTTCCAGGACGCCCATCGGGCGCCTGTGCTGTAATAGCTACCGTTCAACCAAGGCACACCCGGGCGGAACTGTACACTCATACAGCTCCAGCGCCCGCTGACACACTCATGGCTTCTAAGCGTCCTGTCATCGGCATTCCGGCGGACCGGCGCATGCTCGGTCCCCAGGCGTATCACCTGGTCGGGGAAAAGTACGTCACGGCCGTGCTCGACGGCGCCGGTGGAGTGCCTTTGATCGTGCCCGCCATAGGCCGCGAATTGCAGCTCGAGGAATTGCTCGAGACGCTGGATGGCTTGCTGTTCATGGGCAGCCCATCGAATGTCGAACCCCACCACTACCAGGGTGAGCCGAGCGAGCAGGGCACGCTGCACGATCCGCATCGCGATCAGACCACGCTGCCACTGATTCCGCGCGCGGTCGCGGCTGGCGTGCCAGTACTCGGCATCTGCCGCGGGTTCCAGGAAATGAACGTCGCCTTCGGCGGCTCGCTGTGGCAGAAGCTGCACGAGGTGCCGGGGCACATGGATCATCGCGAGGATCCGCAGCTGCCGCTCGAGCAGCAGTACGAGCTGGCGCACGAGGTGATCCTCGAGCCTGCTGGCATGCTGCGCCGTATGGCCGGTACCGATCGCATTCGCGTGAACTCCCTGCATGGCCAGGGCGTGCGCGAACTGGGGCGGGGGCTGGCGGTGGAAGCCCGTGCCAGCGACGGGGTCATCGAAGCGTTTCGCGTCGAGCGCGCGTCGCGCTTTGCGTTGGCATTGCAATGGCACCCGGAATGGCGCGTGAGCGGCAATGCCTTCTCGCGCGTGCTGTTCGCGGAATTCGGCGCGGCTTGCCGTGCCAGAAGTTGAAGGGTGATTTATGGCTAATGAAATACAACAATTCTTCCGCGACCACGGTATCTCCGAAGTCGAGGCCATCATTCCCGATATGGCCGGCATCGCCCGCGGCAAGATCATGCCGGCGGAGAAGTTCGCGGAAGATGCGGGCATGCGACTGCCCGAGAGCATCTTCCTGCAGACCGTGACCGGCGATTATCCGCCCGATACCACCGAGGCCATGAGTCCGGCGGAAATCGACATCGTGCTGAAAGCCGACTCCAAGACCGTGCGCGTGGTGCCGTGGGCGGCCGAGCCTACCGCCCAGGTGATCCACGACTGTTTCTACTCGGACGGCCGGCGCGTGATGATGGCGCCGCGGCACGTGCTGCGCCATGTGCTCGAACTGTACGAGCAGCGCGGCTGGGAACCGGTGATCGCGCCGGAACTCGAGTTCTACCTGATCGAGCCGAACATCGATGCTGACTACCCGCTTAAACCGCCGGTCGGGCGTTCGGGCCGGGCCGAACCCGGACGTCAGTCCTATAGCATCGCGGCGGTCAATGAGTTCGATCCCCTGTTCGATGACATCTATGCCTTCTGCGAGGCCCAGGACATCGAGATCGATACGCTGATTCACGAGGATGGCCCGGCGCAGATGGAAATCAATCTGTTGCACGGCGCGGCGCTGGATCTGGCCGACCAGGCCTTCCTGTTCAAGCGCACCGCGCGCGAGGCGGCGCTGCGCCACAAGATGTATGCCACGTTCATGGCCAAGCCGCACGCCAAGGAGCCGGGCAGCGCCATGCACATCCACCAGAGCATCGTCGACAAGAAGACCCGTAAGAACGTGTTCAGCAATGCCGACGGCACGCCGTCGGCGTTGTTCTTCTCGCATATTGCTGGCCTGCAACGCTACGTACCGGCGGCCATGTCGCTGTTCGCTTCCAACGTCAATTCCTATCGCCGCATGACGCGCTATCTCTCGGCGCCGATCAATGTGCAGTGGGGCTACGACAACCGCACCGCCGGCCTGCGGGTGCCGATGTCGAGCGTCGAGGCGCGACGCGTGGAGAATCGCGTCAGCGGCGCCGATGCCAATCCCTACATCGCCATCGCCGCCTCGCTGGCCTGTGGCTATCTGGGCATGGTCGAGGGATTGCAGCCCACCGAACCGATCTCGGGCAGCGCGCACGATCTGCCCTATTCGCTGCCGCGATCGCTCGATGAGGCGCTGGTGAGACTGCGCGATTGTGAACCGCTGCTGGAGATCCTGGGTGAGCCGTTCGTCGCCGCCTATACCATCGTAAAACAGTCCGAGCACGAGGTGTTCCTGCAGGTGATCAGTTCATGGGAGCGCGAGCATCTGCTGTTGAACGTGTGAGCCCGGCCCCGCAAAATGGCCTGACTCTGCCCCCACCGGCCCAAGAGGTTCGCTGAATGAATCGCCGCGCCTGGCGCGCTGCTGCCCTCTGCCTGGCCATGCTGATCGCCGCCTGCGGCGGCGCCGGCGCTCCGGGGCCCGCCAATGTCCTGAACGTCTACAACTGGTCCGACTACATCGATCCGAGCGTGGTGCCGGCCTTCGAGAAGGAATACGGCATCAAGGTCAACTACGATGTGTTCGATTCCAACGAGGTGCTCGAGACCAAGCTGCTGGCTGCCCGCACCGGCTACGACGTGGTGGTGCCGTCGGCCTCGTTTCTGCAGCGGCAGATACAGGCCGGAGTGTTTCAGAAGCTCGACAAGTCGCAGTTGCCGAACCTCAAAAATCTCGACCCGGCGATCAATCGGATCATCCTGGTCAATGACCCGGGCAACCAGTACGGTGTGCCGTATCTCTGGGGGACTTCCGGAGTCGCCTACAACGAGGGGAAGATCCGCCAGGCCATGCCTGATGCGCCGGTGGACAGCCTGGCGATGTTCTTCGATCCGCAGGTGATCCGGCACTTCAAGGCCTGTGGCGTCTCGATTCTTGATGCACCGGACGAGATGGTCGGCACGGCGCTGGTGTTCCTCGGCCGCGACGCCAACAGCGAATCGCTCGACGATCTCAAGGCTGCCGAGAAGGTGTTGCTGTCGATCCGTCCCTACATCCGCTATATCAATTCATCGCGCTATATCGAGGACCTGGCCAACGATGAGCTGTGCCTGGCACTGGGCTGGAGCGGCGATGCCGGCCAGGCGCGTGCGCGCGCCAGCGAGAACGGCAAGGATGTGCAGATCAGGTACAACATCGCGCGCGAAGGGGCCATCATGTTCTTCGACATGCTGGCAATTCCGGCCGATGCACCGCACCCCGCCAATGCGCACCTGTTCATCAACTATTTACTGCGGCCCGACGTGGCGGCGAAAAACTCCAATCTCATGCATTACGCCACCGCCAATGCCGCAGCCTACCCGCTGGTCGATCCGGCCATCTATGACGATCACGGCATCTACCCGACCGCGGCGCAAATGACACACTTGGTGCCGAACGCCGCACACAGTCTGGCCTACACGCGCGAGCTCAATCGCACGTGGACGCGATTCAAGACCGGTCGCTGATGGCCGCGTACATCGAGCTCGACCGGGTCAGCAAACGCTTCGGCGATTTCGTTGCGGTCGACAATGTCTCGCTGCAGGTGGACCGCGGCGAAATTTTCTGCCTGCTTGGTGCCTCGGGCTGCGGTAAGACCACGCTGCTGCGCCTGCTAGCCGGTTTTGAAAGTCCCAGCTTCGGGCGTCTGCTGATCGACGGCGAGGACCTGGCATCGATTCCGCCCTACCGGCGGCCGGTGAACATGATGTTCCAATCGTATGCGCTGTTTCCACACATGACGGTGGAGCGCAACGTTGCCTTCGGGCTGGAGCAGGAGCGTCTGGGCCGCGCCGAGATCCGCCGCCGCGTCGGCGAGATTCTCGAGATCGTGCGCATGGGCGCGTATTTGAAACGCAAGCCGCAGCAATTGTCCGGCGGCCAGCGCCAGCGCGTGGCGCTGGCGCGCGCGCTGGTCAAGCGGCCAAAGCTGTTGTTGCTGGATGAGCCGCTGGGCGCGCTCGATCGCAAACTGCGCGAGCACACGCAATTCGAGCTGATCAACATCCAGCAGCAGCTCGGGGTCACATTCGTGGTCGTCACCCATGACCAGGAGGAAGCCATGACCCTGGCGACGCGCATCGGCGTCATGAATCACGGCAAGATAGTGCAGATTGGCGCGCCGCGGCAGATCTACGAATTTCCGGCCACGCGTTTCGTCGCCGACTTCATCGGCTCGGTGAATCTGTTCGATGGCCGCCTGATCGAGGATGAGCCGGATTACGTGCGCGTGCAATGTCCCGAGTTGCCGGCGAGCGTACTGGTGGATCATGGGATCAGTGCGCCACCGGATGCGCCGCTGTGGGTGGCGGTGCGGCCGGAGAAGATCAACCTGTCGCGCGAGGCGCCTTCGGCCGCGGACAACTGGGCCAAGGGCGTCATTCGCGAAATCGCCTACCTGGGAGACCTGTCGGTATTCCTGGTGCGGCTCGATTCCGGGCGCGAGGTGCGCGCCACGCTGGCCAACAGCACTCGCAAGCCCGAGGAGCAATTCAGCCGCGACATGCCGGTGTACCTGTGCTGGGATGCCGGCAGCCCGGTGATCGGCAGCACATGATCGAGCGCCTGCGCAACAGCCTGGGTCGCGGCGCCGTATTGTCGGTGCCTATGCTGTGGCTGCTGCTGTTCTTCGCAGTGCCGTTCCTGATCGTGCTGAAGCTGTCGTTTTCCGAGGCGCTGCTGGCCATTCCACCGTACGCGCCGCTGCTGAGCTGGACTCATGAGCGCGTGCTCGCGATCCAGCTGCACCTGGCGAACTATCACTTTTTGTTTACCGACGCGCTGTACCTGGATTCGTTTGCCTATTCGCTCAAGGTCGCTGCCGTCTCGACGCTGTTGTGCCTGTTGCTCGGTTATCCCATGGCGCTGGGCATCACGCGCGCCGCGCCCGAGCGGCGCAATCTGCTGCTGATGCTGGTCATACTGCCGTTCTGGACCTCGTTCCTGCTGCGTGTGTACGCCTGGATCGGCCTGCTCAAGGACGACGGGCTGATCAACAATCTGCTGATGAGCCTGCATCTGATCGCCCAGCCCATCACTATGGTCAACACCTCGTTCGCCGTATACGTGGCCATCGTCTATTCCTATCTGCCGTTTATGATCCTGCCGCTGTATTCGAACCTCGAGAAGCACGACCGCTCGCTGCTGGAAGCGGCGGCAGATCTGGGTGCGGCCCCGTGGAAAGTGTTCCTGCGCGTAACCTGGCCCTTGTCCATACCCGGAGTGGTTGCCGGCTCACTGCTGGTGTTCATACCGGCGGTGGGCGAATACGTCATTCCCTCGCTGCTGGGCTCGGCCAACCAGATCATGATCGGGCGGGTGCTTTCCGATGAGTTCTTCGAGAACCGCGATTGGCCGGTGGCCAGTGCGGTCGCCATCCTGATCCTGATCGTGCTTCTCGGCCCCATCATCCTGTTCCAGCGCTATCGCAGCCGCGAACTCGAGGCCGCCTCGTGATCGCGCGCCGGCATTTGTTGTTGCCGACGGTACTGGCATTCGGCTTTGCGTTTCTGTACGTGCCCATCCTGTCGATGATCGTCTATTCATTCAATGCTTCGCGCCTGGTCACGGTCTGGGATGACGTGCATTCGCCGACGCTGAAATGGTACCGCGCGTTGTTCACCGACACGCGCATCATGGAGGCGGCGTGGTTGTCGCTGAAGATTGCGGCCATGAACGCCTGCGGCGCGGTGATACTGGGCACCATGGTGGGCTTCGCGCTGGCCCGTTACGGTCGATTTCGCGGCCGGAGTCTGCTCGCGGCGCTGAGCACCGCGCCGCTGGTACTGCCGGAGATCATCACCGGACTGTCGCTGCTGCTGCTGTTCGTGGCCATGGAGCACCTGATCGGCTGGCCGGAGCACCGCGGCGTGACCACGATCACCATCGCGCACATCAGCTTTTCGCTCTCCTATGTGGCAGTGATCGTGCAATCGCGGCTGGCGGGATTCGATGACTCGCTGGAAGAGGCGGCGCTGGACCTCGGTGCCCGGCCTGCCACCGTGTTTGCCCGCATCACGCTGCCGTTGATTGCACCGGCGCTGCTCTCGGGCTGGCTGCTGTCGTTTACGCTGTCATGGGATGACGTGGTGATATCGCAATTCGTGGCCGGCCCCGGCTCCAGCACACTGCCCATGGTGATCTTTTCCAAGGTGCGGCTGGGGGTCAGCCCGGACGTGAATGCACTCGCAACCCTCATGGTGCTGCTGGTTGCCGCGGGCGTGATCGCTTCCGCCTGGCTCATGCGGCGGCGTGAACGCTCGCGCTTGCGCGAGCTGCAGTTGGCCGCTGCCGCCGCTGAAGTTTAACGGGAGCACATGGCATTGCGCAGCAAGTTGCCGCAGGTTGGCACCACCATCTTTACCGTTATGTCGCGCCGTGCGGCCGAGCTGGGAGCGGTGAATCTGGGACAGGGATTCCCCGACTATGAGATCGATCCGCGGCTGGGCGAGCTGGTGGCGCAGGCCATGCAAGAGGGCTACAACCAGTATGCGCCCATGCCGGGACTGCCGCGGCTGACGGCGGCGATCGCCGCCAAGATCGCCCGGCGCTATGCGGTAAATGTCGATCCAGAGCGCGAGATCACCGTCACCGTGGGCGCCACGGAGGCGATCTTCTCGAGTGTGCAGGCTCTCGTGAGTGCCGGCGATGAAGTGATTGTGTTCGATCCGGCCTACGATTCCTACGACGGCTCGGTGCGGCTGGCCGGCGCCGCCTGCATACACGTGCCGTTGCAGCCGCCGCACTTTCGCTACGACTGGGAGCGGGTGAGCGCGGTCATCAGTCCACGTACGCGCCTGCTGATCGTCAATTCGCCACTCAATCCCGGCTGCACCTGCCTGACCGCGGCGGATCTGGACGCTCTGGCGGCCGTGCTTCGCGGCCGCGACATTCATGTGATCTCCGACGAGGTCTATGAACACATCGTGTTCGACGGTATCGTGCATCGCAGCCTGCTGGCCCACGCCGAGCTGCGGACGCGCACCGTGGCGGTGTTCTCATTCGGCAAGACCCTGCAAGCCACCGGCGTGCGCGTCGGCTATGCGGTCGCGCCCGCCGGCATTACCACGGAGCTGCGTAAGGTGCATCAGTACAACACATTTACCATCGCTACCCCGCTGCAACAGGCGATTGCCTGTTACCTGGAGGAACGGCCCGACTGCGGTGAAGGACTTGGGGCTTTTTTTGCGGCCAAGCGTGATTTACTGGCCGACGCGTTGCGCGACAGCGACTTGGTGCTGCCGCCTGCCGAGGGCTCGTTCTTCCAACTGGTGGACTATGCGGCTCTGAGCAGCGTTGGAGATCTCGACTATGCCGAGGAGTTACTAACGCAGGCGCGGGTCGCGACCATTCCGCTATCGGTGTTTTATGAGAATCCACCGCCCATGACGTTGCTGCGCCTGTGCGTGGCCAAGCGCGATCAGACCCTGATCGAGGCGGCTGCGCGGCTCGTGGCCCATGCGCGCGGCACCGCACGGGCGGCCTCGTGAAGGACAGTACGCGCGTCAATCACCCACCGGAGGTGCTGGTGCCGGCGGACAATCGCCCGGTAGTCGCACCCATCTATCAAACCGTCAAGTTCGAGTTCGAGAGCGTCGAGGAGGCCATGCGATCGCAGCGTGGCGAGCGTCCCGGGTTTTCATACCTGCGCACCTCCAACCCGACCACGCGCCAGCTCGAATTGACGCTGGCGCAATTGCAGGGTCGCGAGGATTGCGTGGTGTGCGCCTCGGGCGTGGGGGTGATTGCGCAGACGCTGCTGTCGCTGACGCGTCAGGGCGATCACGTGCTGTGCTTCATCGAGACCTATGGGCCCACCCGCCACCTGGTGCTGCGCATGTTGGCGAAATTCGGCGTCACGCACACCATGTTGTCGATCGAGGATCTGCCAGGGGTCGAGCAGGTGCTGTCCACCCGGCCCACCCGCCTGATGATCTTCGAGAGTCCGACCAACCCCATCAACAAGATCGCCGATATTGCGGCACTGACGCGTCTGGCGCGCGCGCACGGGGCCCTGAGTGTGCTCGACAATACCTTCGCCGGAGTGCACCAGCACGGGCAGTACGATATCGACGTTTTTCTCCACAGCCTCACCAAATTCGTCTCCGGACACGGCGATGTCATGGGCGGGGCCGCGATCGCGCAAGCGAGCCTGATTCGTGCATTGCGCGCTGACTTCACCGTGCTGGGCGGCACGCTTGATCCGCACGCCGCGTTTCTGCTGCAGCGGGGACTGAAGACCTACTTCCTGCGCTATCAGGCGCAGAGCGCCAGCGCCCAGCGGGTCGCCGAATTTCTGTCCGGCCATGCGGCGGTCGCCCGTACGCACTATCCGGGCCTGGCCACTCATCCCAGGCATGCGCTCGCGCGCACGCAGATGAGCGATTTTGGTGCCGTGGTGAGCTTGGACCTGCACGGTGGCGCCGACGCCAGCCGGCGATTCACCGATGCGCTGCGGCTGTTTTCCATGGCTGCCAGTGTCGGTGCTACGGATTCGCTGGTAATGCCGTCGCAGATGCTGGCGGCCCGCGATCTCAGCGCGGAGCAGCGGCGCATCGCCGGCGTGGGCGCGGGCACCGTGCGACTTTCGATTGGCCTGGAGGACAGCGATGACTTGCTCGAGGATGTCGCGCAGGCGCTGGCCACGACGAACGATGGCGATGCGTAGGAGCATGGCCGATGCCGCCGGCCCGGCGCTGCAGGTACAATGGTCTGCCGTCGATTGACGGTCTGACATTTCTCAACGCATGTTCCGACGACGATTCCTTCAGACCAGTGCGGCCCTGGCTGCGGCGGCAATTCCCTGGCCGGCTGCGCCGGCCGAGTATGTCTCGCACTCATCGTCCTTCAAGCGCCTGGGAGCGGCCGCGCCATTCGACTACGCGCGGCTCAAGGGCCAGGCGCGCACGATGGCGAACGCGGCCTACCAGGGGCCCACCTCGGAACTGCCGCCGGCCATTGCCAGGATGAGCTGGGATCAATGGCAGTCGATACGATTTCGCGACGATCACTCGCTGTGGCTGGACGACGGACTGCGGTTTCGCGTACAGCTGTTCCACCTGGGCTTCACGATCAAGAAGCCGGTGCGGCTATACGGCGTGGAGAACGGCCAGGCGCAGGAGTTGAGCTTCGATCCGGCGCTGTTTGACTACAGCAAGAGCGGCGTCGATGCCCGCAAGCTGGCGCCGAACCTGGGATTCGCCGGCTTCCGGTTGCTGTTTCATGGCGACTGGAAGCGCGATGTGGCCGCGTTCCAGGGCGCCTCGTATTTCCGCGCCGTGGATGGCGATCTGCAATACGGCATGTCGCAGCGCGGGCTCGCCATCGATTGTGGGCTGCCGCGTCCAGAGGAGTTCCCCGACTTCGTGGCCTACTACCTGGAACGTCCGGCCAAGGATTCCAGTCAGCTGACGATCTATGGCCTGCTCGATTCACCGAGCGTCACCGGTGCCTACCGGTTCGTGATCGATGTCGGCGACACCCTGGTCATGGACATCGACGCCGCACTCTATCCTCGCAAGAGCATCGAGCGGTTGGGCATCGCACCGGGCACCAGCATGTTCCTGTGCGGGCCCAATGATCGGCGCGTGGACGTGGACTGGCGTCCCGCCATCCATGATTCCGATGGCCTGCAGCTGCGTACCGGCGGCGGCGAATGGCTGTGGCGGCCGCTGGTCAATTCCGCGTCGGTTCGAGTGAACTCATACGCCGATGAATCGCCGCGCGGTTTCGGTCTCATGCAGCGCGATCGCAACTTCGACCACTATCAGGACGACGGCGTATTTTACGATCGGCGCCCCAGCGTTTGGGTGGAACCCAAGGGCAACTGGGGTCGCGGTGCGGTCATGCTGGTGGAGATTCCGGCCACCGATGAGACTTTCGACAATATCGTCGCGTTCTGGAACCCGGCCGATAAGCCGCAGCGGGGACAGGAGCTGCTGTTCGGTTATCGCGTATCCTGGTGTCGCTACAACCCCACCAGTTGCCCGCTGGCGCAGGTGCATGCCACGCGCGACGGCGTGGGCGGCATCGTCGGCCAGAAGCGCAGCTATTTTTCGTGGCGATTCGTGGTCGACTTTGCCGGCGGCGACTTCTCCCTGCTGGGCGAGGGCGCGCACATCGAGCCGGTGATCAGCGCCTCGCGCGGTACCATCGAGATTGCTTCGGCAAGGCCCTTGCACGCCATCAATGGCTGGCGCGCCATGTTCGATCTGAAGTTGACCGACGACAGTCCTGAGCCCATCAACCTGCGCCTGTTCCTGGCCCTGAACGCACAGCCGCTGACCGAGACCTGGCTCTATCAGTACACCCCACCGCCGCCCGACCAACGGCGAACCTGAGAGCGCAGCCATGAGCAGCCGTTTGAGCGACCCGGCGTTGGATCAATTGTTCCGCATCGCCAGAACACGCAACGGCTGGAGCGATCGAGCGGTGCCCGAAGCGCTGGTGCGCGACCTGTACGAGCTGCTGCGTTTGGGCCCCACCTCGGCCAATTCCTGCCCGGCGCGCTTCGTCTGGGTGAGCAGTCCCGAAGGCAAGCAGCGCCTGGCGGCGCTGGCCAGCGAGAGCAACGGACCGAAAATCCTGGAAGCGCCGCTGACCGTAATCGTGGGCTACGACCTTGCGTTCGCCGCGCTGCTGCCGCAGCTGTTTCCATCCAAGGGGGACGCCATGAAGGCCCTCTTTCAGTCGGATGCAGCCCTCGCGCACAGCACGGCATTTCGCAATGGCAGCCTGCAGGGTGGCTACCTGATCCTTGCGGCCCGCGCGCTCGGGCTCGACTGCGGGCCCATGTCCGGCTTCAACAATGCCGCGGTCGATGCCGCATTCTTTGCCGGCAGCGACGTCAAGTCGAATTTCCTGTGTTCCATTGGCTATGGCAACGACCGCAATCTTTATCCGCGCAACCCGCGGCTGAGCTTTGACGAGGCCGGCCGCTTCGCCTGAGCGCTACAGATTGCGAATCAGCGCGTCGCCGAACTCGCTGCACTTCACCTTGGTCGCGCCTTCCATGAGGCGCGCGAAATCGTAGGTCACCACTTTCTGGCCGATCGTCTTGTCCATCGCGCTGATGATGGCGTCCGCCGCTTCAACCCAGCCCATATACCGCAGCATCATTTCGCCCGATAGAATCACCGACCCCGGATTGACTTGATCGAGATCGGCATACTTGGGCGCCGTTCCGTGCGTGGCCTCGAATACCGCGTGCCCGGTCATGTAGTTGATGTTCGCGCCGGGAGCAATGCCGATGCCGCCGACCTGAGCGGCGAGCGCGTCGGAAAGATAGTCGCCGTTGAGATTCATAGTAGCGACCACGTCGAATTCGTCGGCGCGCGTGAGCACCTGTTGCAGCGTGATATCGGCAATCGCGTCCTTGACCAGTACCTTGCCGATTTTGAGCGCCGCAGCCTGCTCCTCGTTGGCCGCCTTTTCCCCTGCCGCGGCCTTGGTGCGCTCCCATTGCAGCCACGTATAGACCCGGTCACGAAACTCGCGTTCGGCCAGCGCATAGGACCAGGTACGAAACGAGCCCTCGGTGTACTTGAGGATGTTGCCCTTGTGTACGATGGTCACGCTTTTGCGATGGTTGGCGACGGCATATTCGATCGCGGCGCGAAACAGGCGCTCCGTGCCCTCGATCGAGATGTTCTTGAGGCCGAAACCGCTGGTATTGGGGAAGCGGATTTTGGCGTAGTGGCGCGGAAAATTGCTCTTGAGGAGCTCGAGAAATCTTTTGTTGTCGTCTGTGCCCTGCTCGAATTCGATGCCGGAATACAGGTCTTCCGTGTTCTCGCGGAAGATCACCATGTTGACCTTGTCCGGCGACTTGACCGGCGAAGGTACACCCTTGAACCAGCGCACGGGGCGCAGGCACACGTACAGATCCAGCAGCTGGCGCAGGGCCACGTTCAATGAGCGTATGCCGCCACCGATCGGCGTGGTGAGCGGGCCCTTGATCGACACCAGGTATTCACGGCAGGCCGCGACGGTCTCGTCCGGCAGCCAGCTCTTGAAGGCATTGAACGCCTTCTCGCCGGCGTACACCTCCATCCATTCAAGGCTGCGGCGGCCGCCGTATGCCTTTTTGACCGCGGCATCGAGCACTCGCTCGCTGGCACGCCAGATGTCGCGCCCGGTACCGTCACCTTCGATGAAGGGGATGATCGGATGATCCGGCACCGTCAGTTTGCCGTTGCTGATCGAGATTTTCTGGCCGCCGGGCGGCGCAATCGGATCGGGCGACGTCGGGTTCGGATTGGTCATTTCGGCGCATGCTAGCACAGCACGTCGGCTGCAATGCATTGCTAGAATCGGCCGCCTGTGGATCGCACGCTCACATCAATGCCTGCCGCCGACGGCTTCTGGATGCCTGCGGAATTCGAACCGCACGATGGCTGCTGGATGCTGTGGCCGGTGCGGTTCGACAATTGGCGCGCGCGCGCGGCGCCGGCGCAGCGCGCCTTTGCCACGGTGGCGGCCGCAATCGCACGCTTTGAGCCGGTCACCGTCGGCGTCGATGCATCACACTACCGCTTGGCGCGCGCGCATCTGCAGCCAACGGTGCGCCTGGTCGAGCTCTCGAGCAATGATGCCTGGATGCGCGATGTCGGCCCGAGCTTCCTGGTTAATCGCGCCGGTGAGTTGCGCGGTGTGGACTGGACCTTCAATGCCTGGGGAGGGCTATATCGTCCGTGGAATCTGGACGACGCCGTGGCGCAGAAGGTGTTGGAATTGGAGCGTGCACCGCGCTATCGCACACCGCTGGTTA
>DASXLF010000493.1:0-3124 GCA_036496405.1 Steroidobacteraceae bacterium
CTTGGCGTGAGCTCCGTCGACCGTCAGCAGCTTGGCACCGTGACTGAAGAACTCGGGCGCGCCGCATTCATCGGTCTGCACATGCGATTGCGCGTGGCACAGCACACCGTGATAGCTCTGGCATAGCGCCGCCAGTCCGAGCGCATTGGCAGCCGTGCCGTTGAAGACAAAAAACACCTGCGCTTCAGGGCGCTCGAACAAGGACCGAATCAGATCGCAGGCCCGCTGTGTCCAGGCATCGTCGCCGTAGCTGGGCGCGTAGCCGACATTGGCCACCGCCAGTGCCTCCCATGCTTCCGGGCAAATGCCGGCAGTGTTGTCGCTGGCGAATTGCCAGCCCGGTTCGACGCTGTCCATGAGGCTTTAAGGCTACCCGAGTTTCAACGCGGTTGCCTGCGCAACTGGGGCGGCAATGCTAGGCTTGGGGCATGTATTCACTGGCTATTCACGGTGGTGCCGGCGCCCGCCCGCGCGCCCCGCTGAGCGCCGAACGCGAACGCGCATACCACCGCGGCCTGGCGCAGGCGCTGTCGGCGGGCGAGGCCATTCTTGCGAATGCGGGCTGCGCGCTCGACGCGGTCGAGGCCGCGGTCACGGTGCTGGAAGACGACCCGCTATTCAACGCCGGGCGCGGCGCGGTGCTGACGCGAGACGGAACCGTCGAGCTTGACGCCGCGATCATGGACGGAAAAAATTTACGGGCGGGTGCCGTGGCCGCCATCAAGCACGTCAGGAATCCAGTACAACTTGCGCGGCGGGTGCTGGAAGACGGCGGCCATGTGTTTCTGGTCGCCGACGGCGCCGAACAGTTCGCCGAAGCCGTCGGATTCGTGCCGGTGGCCAATGACTATTTCATCACGCCCTACCGGCAGCAGCAGCTGGCGGCTTTGAGCCGGCAGCACGAGCTCTCAGCGCTCGATGAGCCGCCGTTCGGTACCGTGGGCGCGGTGGCACGCGATAGCGCCGGGCAGCTCGCCGCCGCCACCTCCACCGGCGGCATGACTGGCAAACGCCCGGGACGCGTGGGGGATTCGCCGGTCATCGGCGCCGGCACTTACGCCGACAATCACACCTGCGCAGTCTCGACCACCGGTCACGGCGAATGGTTTCTGCGCACGTTGCAGGCGTATGACATCGCCGCGCGCATGCGCTACGCGGGCGCGACGCTCAGCGAAGCCGTCAGCGAAGCGATCGAGCAGCGCTTGCCGCGCCTGGGCGCATCGGGCGGTCTCATCGCGGTCGATCATCGGGGCGAGATCGAGCTGCGCTACAACACGCCAGCCATGTTTCGTGCCAGCGTGCGCAGCGGCGCGCCGGCGAGCATTCACATCTACTGATTGAACGCGTACACCAGGTTCAGAGTGGTCAGGGTATTGATCTTCTTCAGCCCGGCCGGCGGCTGCGTGTTGTCCTGGAAGGTAAAGCCGGCGCTCAGAGCGAGCTTTTTCGACATGTTGACCACCAGCGCCAGATCATTCTGGAGCGAAGTATTCTCCGAGCCCGACTCGAGCAGAAATTTATCGGTGATCTTGGTGCTGGCATTGAAGATATGCGCGAAATCGAAGCTGCCGGAGCCGATGGCATTGCCGCTGGATTCTTCCGGGGTGCGTGCGACCACGCTGCCGGTGGCGTTCAGAGTCAGCACTTCCGGACGCAGGCGCCGGTAGCCAACGCCCGCCTGCGCCGTCAGTTTATCGCGGGCAGTGTCCAGGAAATTGTAGCCGAGACCGGCCGTAATGCTGGCCTGGTACTGAAAGCCGCTGAATTCATCCTGCAGAAAATGCAGCGCGCCGAAGCTGAAGGCCCGGGGCGTGAAATGGTAGTTGGACTGCACCAGCGCCGCCCAGCGCTCCGCCGAGGTGATTTCGTCGCTGCGTCCGTACAGTCCCTCGAGGTGCAACAACTGCTTCCAGTCTCCGAACACATCGGCCAGATCCAGCTTGGCATTGGCGGAATCGGTGTCGGCATTGCCGCGAGACATGACATAGCCGGCCTCGCCCTTGCCCGACCAGCCTTGCGCGGGTGGTGGTGGTGGCGCATCGGCCAGCGCGGTAGCGGTCGCGACGGTCCAGGCCAGCGCATTCAGCAGCACACAGGTTCGAATCATGCGGACCTCCTAAAGAGTGAGTCACCATGGCAGTGCATCGATGTCGACGTTGCCGCCGGTCAGCACGATGCCGACGTGGGCATCGCCGACCGCCAGCTTACGCTGCGCGATCGCGGCGTACGGGACGGCCGCCGAAGGTTCGATGATGATCCGCAGAGTTCGCCACAACTCGCGCATGGCCTGCACGATGGCCTGCTCATCCACGGTTACGATCGCATGCAGATGCTGCCGTATGATTGTGAAGGTGCGCTCGCTCAACGCGCCGCGCAGGCCATCGGCGACGGTGCTGGTGGGCACCGGCGCAGCCAGTGTCCCGGACTCGAACGAGCGGTAGGCGTCGTCGGCAGTGGCTGGCTCGACCGCGACCACCCGGACGTCAGGGCGCAGGCCGTGCACCGCAATCGCGATGCCGCTCGCCAGACCGCCGCCACCGATGGGGCACAGCAGCCATTGCAGCGGCGGCACCTGCTCGAGAAATTCGAGCGCCACCGTCCCCTGGCCGGCGATTACTTCGGCATCGTCGTACGGATGAATAAACACCGCATGGGTCGCGGCGACGATTTGTGCCGCGGCGGCCTCACGCGCCGCCAGCGTCGGCGCACACAGCGTGATCTCGCCGCCGTAGGCGCGCACCGCCGAGAGCTTGGCGGCTGAGGAATTGTGCGGCATCACCACGCGCGCGGGCACACCGCGCAACTGTGCCGCGCGCGCCACGGCCGCCCCGTGATTGCCGGAGGAATGGGTGACCACACCGGATCGGAGCTGCGCCGATGAGCGTGCGAATATGGCATTGGTGGCACCGCGCGCCTTGAAGGCGCCGGTGTGCTGCAGGTTCTCGCATTTGAAGTACAGCCGGGCGCCGCAGGCCTCATTGAGCCATGTACTCTCGAGCACCGGCGTGCGCCACACGTGCTCGCCGATACGCGCCTGGGCGGTGCGAATGTCCTGAAGCGTCACGTCTGGTCGGGCCATCCGCCGACAGCATAGCCTAGCCACGGAGGCCCCGGCGGCTCTGAT
>DASXLF010000494.1:0-1840 GCA_036496405.1 Steroidobacteraceae bacterium
GACCATCGGCGCAGCCCCGCGGGTTTGTGCTTGGGCGGTTTTCGTACGCCGGCCCATGCCTCGACGAGTCACTTGCGATGGCCGGAACCCGAAAAGCTTCACCATGACGGTCATGCCGCTTCATTAGTCATCCGTGAACAATCCGGAAGAGACTGTCCTGCAGCGTGTTTTTCTGGTGTTTGAGTAACGGCGATTGCCGGAAAACAGCGCGGGCGGCATCAGTTTCTGGCGAATTGCTCCGACGCGGAGGGCTGTGATTCTGTCGGTTCGGGACAGCGGGCGAGGCTGGCATGCGACCGAACGAACGTCGGGACAGTGGCCAACAGGACCTGCTGCGATCGCGGCTTGATCAGATTGTCGATCCGCGGCACCCGCTGGTTCAGTTGGCGGGCCGCGTGGACTGGCAGTTCCTCGAGCAGCGGTTTGGTGAGAGCTACGCCGACCGGGCCGGTCGCCCGCCGCTGCCGACACGGCTGATGGCAGGCCTGGCGATCCTGAAGCACACGCATGACCTGTCGGACGAGGTGCTGTGTGAGTGCTGGCTGGAGAACCCTATTACCAGCTGTTCTGCGGCGAGGAGTTCTTCTGTCACAGGCTGCCGTTCGACCGCTCATCGCTGACACGCTGGCGCCAGCGCATGGGCGAGGAGAAACTGACCGCGCTGCTGCAGGAGAGCCTGTCTGTGGCCACGCGCGCCGGCGCGGCGAAGCCGGCGGACTTCACCCGCGTCATCGTCGACACCACGGTGCAGCCCAAGGCGGTCGCCTTCCCGACCGATGCCAGGCTGCTGCACCGTGCCCGCGAGCGGCTGGTGCGTCTGGCACAGACCCATGGTGTCAGGCTGCGTCAGTCCTACCGCCGTGTCGGCAAGCTGGCCTTGATCCGGCATCAGCGCTATGCGCACGCCAAGCAGTTCAAGCGCGCCAACCGGGCGCTGCGGACATTGCGCACGCAGCTTGGCCGCGTGATCCGCGATATCGGCCGCAAGATCGCCGAGGATGCACGCCTGCGGGCGATCTTCGCCTGGCCGCTGTCGCTCGCCCGGCGGGTGCGTGAGCAGCGTCAGAGGCAACGCGGACCGAAGATCTACAGCCTGCACGCACCCGAGGTGGAGTGCATCGGCAAAGGCAAGCCACACAAGCCCTACGAGTTCGGCGTCAAGGTCTCGCTGGCGACGCCGCTGCATCGCTGCAAGGGCGGCCAGTTCATCGCCCATGTCGCCGCCCTGCCGGGCAACCCGTATGACGGCCACACATTGGCTGCGGTGGTCCCCGCCATCGAGCAGCAGATCGGCGTGTCGCTGACACGCCTCATCGCCGACCGCGGATATCGCGGACACAATGCACCACCCGGCCGGCGCCGCAGTGTGTTCATCTCCGGCCAGAAGCGCGGCGTCACCGCGGTGATCCGACGCCAGCTGCGACGGCGCGCCGCCGTCGAGCCGGTGATCGGTCATGTCAAGGCCGAGCACCGGATGGGACGCAACTACCTCCTCGGCCGACGTGGCGATGCCGCCAATGCCGTCCTCGCAGCCGTCGGATACAACTTCCGCCGCCTGATCGCATGGCTCCTTGCGGCTTTGTTGTGTCTGCTGCGGATCGCCAGCATCAATGCCGTCGCGCTCGGTAACCCCGACAACAGCTCCGCATTGTCTCAGCAGACCGCTTGATCAGCGTTCTTCACGGGCGACGAGCTAATGGATCCAGACAGCATACTCGATCCAGATCAGCCTCGATCCAGATCAGCATTAGGTGGCCGCTGAACTCCTGCGCAACATGGGCTACAACGCGTTGGAGGCAAAGAGTGATGGAGCTGCTCTGGACTTGCTGCAACGGATGCC
>DASXLF010000495.1:0-1712 GCA_036496405.1 Steroidobacteraceae bacterium
CCGAGGGGAGCGCACCCGGCCCCGAGCCGAAGATCGCGCGCCCGCCCGTCATGTGGTCGAGCTGCACCATGCGCTGCGCGACGTTGAATGGATGATGGTAGGGCAGCGAGATCACGCCGGTGCCGAGCTTGATGCGTTTGGTGCGCTCGCCGGCTGCGGCCAGAAACATCTCCGGCGAGGCGATCATTTCCCAGCCCGAGGAATGGTGCTCGCCGCACCAGAACTCGTCGTAACCGAGCGCGTCGAGCTGTTCGACCAGGTCGAGATCCCGGCGGAATTGCAGCAGCGGATGCTCGCCGATCGGGTGATGCGGGGCGAGAAAGGCTCCGAATTTCAGGCGCGCCATATTTTTTCCCTCAAGATTTGGTGGTTTCCCCAACATATTCTGTTGTTTCCAGGCTCATTGTTAGGCCACCGGCCGCCATGTTTCAATGCACGGAGGGGCGGATCGGCAATGCGCTGATGGCCACTGTTCGCCGGGCGGAATTTATTCCGGTTTCCCAGTGGTCGGCGACAGCCGGCAGGACATGATGATCTCCGCCAAAACAGGTCAAATGTGCCTGCGTCCTTACGCCCCAGGCGAATGCTTACCTCCGAGATAATCGCGGCTGCCACCTGGCGCTGATATCGCTTGGTCCTTCGTACCCCGGACCAGGCCGCCCTCCATGCATCAGATGGTTTCCGCCCCCGTCGACACCTCACGCCGCTGGTGGGTGCTCGCGATCGTCGTATCAGCGCAATTCATGTTCGGCGTCGATGCCTTCATCGTCAACGTCGCGATCCCGACCATTGCGCGGGAACTGCACACCAGTTCGGCGCAAATCGAATCCGTGATCGCGATCTATCTGATCGCCTATGCCACGCTGGTGGTGACCGGCGGCCGGCTCGGCGATATCCACGGTACCAAAAACGTCTTCATCGCCGGCGTGATCGGATTCACGCTGACCTCGCTGTGGTGCGGGCTGGCGCAATCCGGTCCCGAACTGATTCTCGCCCGGCTGGCGCAGGGCGCCACCGCAGCGCTGATGGTGCCGCAGGTGCTCGCGACCTTGCATCTGCTGTTTTCCGATAGCGCGCGTAGCCGCGCCTTCGGCATCTATGGCGTCGTGCTGGGGCTTGCAGGCGCGGCGGGCTTTGCGCTCGGCGGCATGCTGGTAACCTCTGACATCGCGGGGCTCGGCTGGCGCGTGGTGTTCTTCGTCAACGTTCCCTGCGGATTGCTGATTGCCGCGGCGGCGTGGTGGATCATGCCTTCGGCGCCGCGCCGGCCCGGCACGCGGCTCGACGCTTTGGGCGCGGTCGTGCTGTTCGCAGGCTTGCTGTGTCTGATCGGGCCGCTGCTGTTCGGCCACGATCTCGACTGGACGCCGTGGCTCTGGCTGGTGATGGCCGCGGGCGTCGCCATCATCGCCGCGTTCCTGCGGCTGGAGCGAGCGGTCGCGCGTCGCGGCGGCATGCCGCTGATCGATCTGGCGCTGTTGTCCGACAAGGCCTTCATGCGCGGGCTGTATGCCACTTTCTTCTTCTTTTGCGCCAACCTGTCGTTCTATCTGGTGATGACCATGTTCATGCAGCGGGCGCTGCATATCCCGCCGCTGCAGGCCGGGCTGATGTTCGTGCCGCTGGCTTTGACCTTCGTGATCGCCTCGCGGCACAGCGGCGCGCGGGCGCGGCATCGCGGCACGCTGGTATTGATTGAAGGCTGTGCGCTG
>DASXLF010000496.1:0-1907 GCA_036496405.1 Steroidobacteraceae bacterium
TCGGCGCCGGCGCGCCCGTCGCTACCGCGAATCGATTCTGGAGACCGTTCCGGGCTTGGGACCGGCCCGACGGCGCGCGCTGCTGACCCACTTCGGCGGGCTGCAGGGCGTCATGCGGGCGGGGCTGGTGGATCTGGAAAAAGTTTCCGGCGTGGGCGTGGCGATGGCGCGTTCGATCTATGATCATCTGCATCCGGGGGCCTGATGATCTGGACTCTGCCCAATATCCTGACCTGGCTGCGAATCCTGGCGATTCCGCTGATCGTGCTGATGTTCCTGGTCGGTGCGCGCGAGCATGAGCATCTGGCGTTTCCGATCGCCGGCCTGATATTCGCAGTGGCCGCGATCACCGACTCGCTCGACGGTTACCTGGCGCGCCGGCTCGGGCAGACCACGCGCCTGGGCACGTTCCTGGACCCGGTGGCCGACAAGCTGATCGTGGCGGTGGCACTGGTGTTGATCGTCAGCCGCGATCCGCGTCCGCTCATCGTGCTCATGGCAGCCGTGATCATCGGCCGCGAGATTGCGATCTCGGCGCTGCGCGAGTGGATGGCCGGTATCGGCCAGCGCACCGCGGTGGCGGTGTCGCGCATCGGCAAGTACAAGACCATCCTGCAGATGACCGGACTGAGCATGCTGCTGTTCCGCGACGATCTCATCGGTCTGCCGATCTATCGCATCGGCATCTGGCTGACCGCGATCGCTGCGGCCCTGACACTGATCTCAATGGCACTGTATCTGCGGGCGGCGTGGCCGCATCTGTCGTCGCGCAATTGAACCGGCCATGAGCGAGCTGTTCAGCCTGCGCGGCAAGGTGGCGCTGCTGACCGGCGCCAGTCGCGGGATCGGGCTGGCGATCGCGACCGAGATGGCGCGCGCCGGAGCCCAGGTGGTGCTGTCGAGCGACGAAGCGGAAGGCTGCGCCGCGGCGGCGGCGCGCCTGCGCGAGCAGGGTTTCGAAGCCGTCGGTCTGGCGTGCGAGGTGCAGCAGCGTCCGCAGATCGAGTCGCTGGTGCGCCAGACGCTGCAACTGCACGGCCATATCGACGTGCTGGTCTGCAACGCCGGCGTGGCCCCGCCATTCGGTCCGATCGCCGAGGCCAGCGATCTGGACTGGGAGCACACCATGACGGTGAATCTGCGCAGCGTGCTGTGGCTTACCGGCCTGGTCATTCCCGCCATGGCGGCGCGGCGCGATGGCAGCGTAATCGTGACCGCGAGCCTCGCGAGCCTGCGCGGCAACAAGTCGATCGGTCTTTATGCACTGTCCAAGGCCGGACTGGCGCAGCTGGCGCGCAACCTTGCGGTCGAATGGGGCCCGGCCAACGTGCGCGTGAACGCCATCTCGCCCGGGTTGATCGAAACCGAGTTCGCGCGGCCGCTGCTGGACAATCCCGAACTGCTGGCGCGCCGTCTGGCGGCAACGCCGTTACGCCGGGCGGGCAGCCCAGCTGAGATCGCCGGAGTCGCGGTGATGCTGGCATCCGCGGCCGGCGCCTTCATCACCGGACAGAATCTGATCGTCGACGGCGGCACCCTCATCAGCGACGGCAACTGATTGCCGCGGAAGGCCCGGCCGGCAGAGTGTGAACTGCGTCTCGCCGAGCGAATCAAGAATCCCGGTCCCGGGGCCGATATGCCAGTTGCATCCAATCGCCGCGCCTTGGAGTAACCCGAGTGCAGCCGAATATGAATTTTCTTGTGGTCGACGACTTCTCGACGATGCGCCGGATTATCAAGAACCTGTTGCACGACCTGGGTTATCCGAACGTCACCGAGGCGGACGATGGCAATACCGCGTTGCCGCTGCTGAAGGCCGGCAACTTCGATTTCCTGATCACCGACTGGAACATGCCCGGAATGCCTGGGCTGGAACTGCTCAAGCAGGTGCGCGCCGATGCGCGCCT
>DASXLF010000497.1:0-2539 GCA_036496405.1 Steroidobacteraceae bacterium
GTTCGAAAGTGTGGAATCCTGAATCGCCACCGCCGTGCAGCATGACCAGTGTCGGGCCATTGCCCTGCACCGCGTAATACATCAAATGGCCGTGGACGGTGATGAAATGCCATCGGTCCGGCTGGATCACCGCCTGCGCACTTGCCAGCCCCAGCGGCAGCAGCGCCAGAGTCAGCAGTGCGTACAGCAGCGACCGGCCGGCCGGCCGCACGGCCCGCTCAGGGCCCGGCCGCGGCGATGATGTCATTGGCAAGCTCGGCGTAGTTGTGGTCAAAGTGATGGCCGCCCGGTTTACGCATGAGGTCGTACCCGGCCGCCGCGGCAGTCGTGCACAGACTGTTCTTCACCTCGTCCTCACCATAAACGCACTGCACGCGAATGGTTGACAACGATTTCAGTTCCGGCTCGATCGGAAACGTGGCCCCCGTGTCCTGGCCGATCCAGCCGGTGGCATGAACTTCGAAGCCCGTGGTGCGTTCCGGCGCCAGCAGCGTGATCAGCCTGATGTCGGCGCGCAGTTCGGGCGGCAGGCGATTGACCAGGAACGGCAATACATCGGCGCCGAAGGAAAAGCCGATCAGCACCACGGGCTTGTGGCCCCAGTGCTGCTGATAGTGGCTGATGATGCGCGCCAAATCGCGCGCGCCCACTTCCGGGGTTTTGGGACGCCAGTAATAGCGCAGCACGTCCACGCCCACCACGTTCATGCCCTTGGAGGCCAGCACGTCAGCCAGGCTGCGGTCCAGGTCGCGCCAGCCACCATCGCCGGAATACAGTATGGCGAAGGAGTCCACGGTGGGCTGGCGCGACGGCACTTCCACCAGCGGCAGATCGCCGATGCCGCTGCGCCGGCGCTCCTCCTCGATGTCCTCCAGCGCCGTGCCATAGATCGAATGCAGCGATCCGCGCGCCGGGGCGCTTCCCGCCGGTGCCACGGCGGCGACGAAAGCCCGCGACCGGGCGCTGGCGTGCGCGTCGGTCAGGACGCGCGCCGGCACGTAACCGCCCAGCGGCTCGGCCTTGAGATCTTCGCCGGTGGCGTCGCGGTGCGTGGGCGGGTGATCGCACGGCGGCACCGTCAGAGCCGGCCGTGGCTCGGGGTCGAGCATGACGGCGGCCCCGAAGCCCGACGGCGGCGCGCCGATCTGCGCCAGGTATACCAGCGTCGCTCCAGCACCGCGCCCGAGCAGCACCGGCTCATAGAAGTGCGCGGTGCTCGCATCGCGCTGCTGGTCACGGCTGTAGTCATCGAACAGCCCGGGCATGTACAGGCAGCCCTGGGTTTGCCGGTTCAGCTTGCGTAGCAGGCGCGGCGTATCGATGGCGGTGACGTAGTTGCCCTGCGCGGCATAGATCAGCGCGACGAGGTCATCAGCAAAACTCGAGCCGTCGGCGCCCGACAGTACATAGACGAAACCGCGCTCGGAAAACCAGGGCTGGAATATCCGCACCTCGCCGAACCGGTCGGTGTCGAGTCTGCGCGGCCAGCTGTACCAGGCGCCATAACCCAGGGCCGCGGCCAGCGCCACGCCCAGAACGGCAAACAGAAATTTCCTGGCGTTCAATCCCGGCGATCAACGATAGCGCGACAGGATCTTTTCCAGCGCCGCCTCGTCAGGCCGCAGCCGCTCATACGGCAGCTGATTCAGCGGCGTATCCGGTGTGTGGTTCTGGACGTGGAACTCGGGCTGGCCGGCGGCGATGTACAGCAGTCCGGTGAGGTACTCGTGCTGCCGGATGCGCTGCTGGATGAGTTCCAGCGCCACGCCGCGATCGGTGGAGTCGTAGGCGGCATCGAGCTTGCGCAGGAAAATCTGGCTGCCGTCGTGCATGGTGACCGGCTGCACTTCGCCCTGGCCGTAGCTTACGGTGATATGAGAAGCCGGGGGCACGAAATCCGCATGCACGACTTCGTCGTAATGCTCGCGCGTGTAGGCGTAACTGCGGGTCGAGCCCTCGTGATCGTTGAAGGTGACGCAGGGCGAGAGCACGTCGATCAGCGCGAAGCCGTCGTGATGCATGGCTGCCTGGATCAGCGGCACCAGTTGCGGTTTGTCACCGGAAAAGCTGCGGGCGACGAATGTGGCGCCGAGCGTGATCGCCAGCTGCACCGGATCGATCGGCGGCTGCGTGTTGGCCTCACCCTTCTTGGCCGTGGTGCCCAGGTCCGCCGAGGCCGAGAATTGGCCCTTGGTCAGGCCGTAGACGCCATTGTTCTCGATGATGTAGACCATCTTCAGATTGCGGCGGATGGCGTGACAGAACTGGCCGAGACCGATCGACAACGTATCGCCATCGCCGGAGACGCCGATGTACTGCAGGCTGCGATTGGCCGCGTTGGCGCCGGTTGCGATCGAGGGCATGCGGCCGTGCACGGAATTGAAGCCGTGCGCGCCGCCGACGAAATAGGCCGTGGTCTTCGATGAGCAGCCGATGCCGGACAGTTTCACCAGGTTGCGCGGTTCGACCGCATCGGCCCAGCAGGCTTCCACCAGCGCCGCGGTGACCGAATCGTGGCCGCAGCCGGCGCACAGGGTGG
>DASXLF010000498.1:0-1578 GCA_036496405.1 Steroidobacteraceae bacterium
GCCTGGCGGATGGAAGCGCGCGCCTGCGGATCGCGGGCGAGCTTGAGAGCGATCTCCGCATAGTGCCCGGCATTGCGGGCCACAAGGCCCGGCAGGCCGGCCGCGACACGCGCACTCGCGGCCACGCGTGAAGCGAACTGCGCGCCGAGCTCGGCCACCAGCGGCACGCCCGCCCACAGCGCATCGAGCGAGGTCGTATGGCCGTTATAGCTGCGGGTATCGAGCGCGATGTCGGCCAGCCCCAGCCGGGCCAGATGCTCGGGCTTCGCCGGCCGGCTGGCGAAAATGAGGCGGCGGGGATCGAGGCCGCCCGCCTCGGCCGCCTTGGCAAGATTGGCCTGCACCAGAGGGTCGCTGCCATGCAGCCATAGCACGCTGCCCGCCACATCGCGCAGCAGGCCCAGCCAGATATCGAAGGTCGCATGGTCGAGTTTCTGCGGCGCGTTGAACGAGCAAAAGACGAGGCTCCCTTCGGGCAGGCCCCATTGCGCGCGGCTCAGCGCCTCTGGCGCGATCGGCTCCTGCGGATTGTGGGGCAGATAGCAATGCGGCAGGCGGCAAAGCTGCTCGCTGAAAAAGGCTTGGTGGGCCGTGGGAGCCACGACCGGATCGGCGATGAGATAGTCGACAAAGCGCGCGCCGGTCGTTCCGGGATAACCCAGCCACGTCGCCTGGATCGGTGCGGCGCGCAGCGCGAGCACGCTCATCCGGTTGGCCGCGGTCAGGCCGTTCAAGTCGATCAGGATATCGATGCCTTCGCTTGCGATCCGCTCGGCGAGATGGCGATCGCCCAGGGCCTGCACATCGACGAAACGGTCGCAGCCTTTGACGATGCGCTGGCGCGCGAGACTCGAATCTTCTGCATTGGCGCAATAGGCAATCACCTCGAACCGGTTGCGCTCATGCAGGCCGAAGACGGCGGCGGAGAGTTGCGCCACCGCGTGATCGCGGAAATCGCTGGAGAGATAACCCAAGCGCAAGCGCTCGCCCTGCCCCACACGCGCAGCCGGGCGCGGGCGCGCAATTGGGCCCAGTGGCGGATGGGCGCGTCTGGCGACCTCCGCCGACCAGGCTTGGGCCAACGCCAGCCGGCTGGTCTCATCCCTCCGCCGGCAGATCTGCGCCAGCGGCGATTCCGAAGGGCGGCGCTGGGCGGCCAACGCTGCCCTAGTCTGGCGCTCCAGCTCCGGCTCCAGCGCATCGGCCGCAGGCCAGTCGCAAGCCGTGCGCAGCGCGGTATAGAGGCCGGCGGTGGCGCTTTCATGGCCGGGGCTGAGTTGCAGCACCTTGCGGAATGAGGCGATGGCGAGATCCAGCCGGCCCAGGCGCATCATCACCAGTCCCAGATTGCTGTGGGACTCGATCGAGTCCGGCACCAGCTCCGTCGCCTTTATGTAATACGGCGCGGCCAGCGTCATCTCGCTGCGTTCCTGATGGATCGTGCCCATCAGGTGATGGACCTCGGCACGCCCGGGCTCCAGCGCGAGCGCGCGTCCTCCCACGGCCAGCGCCTCGCTGAAGCGATGCTGGCGGCGCAGCGCAATGCCGAGATGACAGAGCGTCTCGATATCGTCGGGT